>JBIIUB010000101.1:0-10402 GCA_044340205.1 Terrimicrobiaceae bacterium | reverse complement strand
GCAAGACAAAGCACAAGAATGGAGAAAATCCGGATCACTCGAAGACTAATAGACACCACTCCGCACGATGCCAATCAAGCGAGAAACCGCTTTCGGAAAAAAAGCTTTGGGTTCATATTTTCACCATGGTCATCGGAGTCCCCAAGGAAATCAAAGCTCAGGAGCATCGCGTGGCGCTCCTCCCATCGGCCGCCTATCAGCTCATCAAGCACGGCAACAAGGTCGTCGTGGAGTCCCAAGCCGGAGCAGGCATCGGCTTCTGCGACGACAACTACCGCCAGGCCGGTGTCGAGATTGTATCCAGCCACGCTGAGGTTTTCGCCCGCGCCGACATGGTGGTGAAAGTCAAAGAGCCACTCCCGGAGGAATATCCTCTCCTCCGCAAAGACCAGATTCTCTTTACCTATCTGCACCTCGCCGCGAGCCGACCCCTCACCGAGGAGCTTCAAAAAACCGGCGCAACCTGCATCGCTTACGAAACCGTGAGGGTCAACAACCGACTCCCGCTGCTCGAGCCCATGAGCGAGATCGCAGGCCGCATGTCTGTGCTCGTCGGCGGATATTTTCTCGCCAAGCACACGGGCGGAAATGGCGTGCTCCTCGGCGGCGTGCCCGGCGTGCTTCCGGGAAAAGTCGTTGTCATCGGTGGAGGCACCGCCGGAGTGAATGCCGCCCGCATGGGCACAGGTGTGGGAGCGGATGTAACCATTCTCGAAGTCGATCTGGAGCGAATGCGTTTCCTCGATATCACCATGAGCACGGCGCACACACTCTACTCAAGCGAGGCCAGCCTGCTCGACCTCCTGCCAAGTGTGGACCTCCTCATCGGCGCCGTTCTCGTTCCAGGCGCGAAGGCTCCGAAACTCATCACCCGCGAGATGCTCCGCCTGATGAAACCCAACAGCGTCGTCGTGGATATCGCCATCGATCAAGGTGGCTGCCTCGAAACCTCGCGTCCGACGACACATGACAACCCGACCTTCGTGGAAGAGGGCGTGGTCCACTACTGCGTCGCCAACATGCCCGGCGCTTACGCCCGCACCGCCACGCAGGCACTGACGAATGCGACCTACCGCTACATCGAAACACTCGCGGACCTCCCACTCGCTGAAGCCTTCGAACGCGCACCGGGGCTCCGCGAAGGTCTGAGCATCTACAGGGGAGGCATCACTTGCAAAGTCGTTGCCGAAGCCCACGGCCTCGATTACACGCCATTTGCCGCCACATGACACTCGAACAGGAAATCCACACCATCGGCCGCCGCGCCCGCGAGGCCTCGCGTTCCCTCGCACGCCTCTCCGCCACTCTAAAAAATAAAATCCTCATCGCTATGGCGGATGAACTCGTCGTTCGTTCGCCCGAAATCCTGGCCGCGAATGCGGAGGATACCGCCGCCGCTGAAAAAAACGGCCTCACCAAAGCCGCCATCGACCGCCTGCGACTCACGCCGGACCGCATCTCGGGAATGGCCGACGGCATCCGCCAGGTTGCCGCTCTCGAGGATCCCGTTGGAGAAATTCTTCGCGATTGGGCACGCCCGAACGGCATCCAGATTCAAAAAATCCGAACACCGATTGGCGTCATCGGCATCATTTACGAGTCCCGCCCGAATGTCACCGCCGACGCCGCCGTGCTCTGTCTCAAGACTGGCAACGCCGTCATCCTGCGCGGCGGCTCCGAGGCCCTCGCCTCGAACCTCGCCATCGCCAAGGCCCTCCAGGTCGGCGGATTCCAAGCCGGACTCCCCGATTTTTCCGTTCAGCTCATCCCTACGAAAGACCGCGAAGCCGTGAAAATCATGGCTGCCATGGACCAGTTCATGGATGTCATCATTCCGCGAGGCGGGCACTCACTCATCGAGGCCGTTGTCAACGCCGCTCGCATGCCTGTTATCAAGCACTACGACGGCATCTGCCATGTTTATGTGGACCGGGGAGCCGATCTGCAAATGGCCCTCGATATCGCGATCAATGCCAAATGCCAACGCCCCGGCGTGTGCAACGCCCTTGAAACCCTCCTCGTCCACCGCGACATCGCGCAGGAGTTCCTCCAACTCGCCGCCCCGGCACTGGATGCCGCCCGCGTCGAAATCGTCGCTGATCCCGAATCGTTCAAAATCCTCTCCAACCTGCACTACAAGTCGCTCCGCGAGGCGGATGACACCACCTGGCGCACCGAGTGGCTCGACCTCATCCTCTCCGTCCGCATTGTCGATGACCTCCCTGCCGCCATCGACCACATCGAGACCTTCGGCTCCCACCACAGCGACGCGATCATCACCCGCAACTCCGCCACGGCCGAAACCTTCCTCGCCTCGGTCGATTCCGCCACCGTTTACTGGAACGCCTCCACCCGCTTCACCGACGGTGGTGAATTCGGCTTCGGCGCCGAGATCGGCATCAGCACCGATAAACTCCACGCCAGAGGCCCAATGGGACTCGAAGAACTCACGACCTACAAATACCTCATCCGCGGCGAAGGCCAGATCCGGAAATGAAAACCGTCGGCAAACAATCACGCATTCCCGCCACTCCAGAGGAGGCGGTTTTAAGGGCAGGAAAAATCATCGCCGAAGCCTTTCGCGTCTCTCCCATCAAGAAACCAAGAGGTTTTGTCGTGAAATTCAAAACCTGGGAAGAGCACGAAGCATGGCATCAAGCCCGAAGACAAACTCCGCCAACAAAGTGATCACCCTCCTCTCCGTGCCCTCTGTGTCCTCGGTGGTCAATCCCTACCGCCGACTATGAAAACCCTCCGCGTCCACTACGAAGGCCGCGTGCAAGGTGTTGGCTTCCGCTACACCGTCAAAAACCTGGCCCGCGAGTATGATGTCTCCGGCACGGTCGAAAACCTGCCCGACGGCCGCGTGGAGCTGCTCGCCAGCGGCGAAGCTGACGAGGTCGATGCCTTCCTTGAGGGCATACGCACCAGCCATCTCGCAGGTCACATCACCCTCGAGTCCCCGCAACCCATCTCCCGCCCCGCCACGCTGCGCGGTTTCTCCATCGTGCCATGACCACTCCCGCCGTTCGCATCGAAAACCTCACCAAGATTTTCCCTGTCCCGCTGCGCCGCCAACGCGTCACCGCTGTTCGCAACATCAGCTTCGAAGTCCGCCCCGGCGAGGTTTACGGCCTCCTCGGCCCGAACGGCAGCGGCAAAAGCACCACACTCAAAATTCTTCTCGGACTCGTCACTCCGAACCAAGGCCGGGCCATGATTTTTGGTCAGGACAGCCGCGACTACCACAGCCGCCGTGATGTCGGATTCCTCCCCGAGAATCCTTATTTCTACAAATTTCTCACCGCTGCCGAGACCCTCCGCTTTTACGGCAAGGTCTGCGGCATGGGTGGCGCGGCCCTCAACAAGCGCATCGACGAACTCATCCATCTCGTCGGCCTTGAGGACGCGCGCGACCGCCGCATCGGTGGATTTTCCAAAGGCATGCTCCAGCGCATCGGGCTCGCCCAGGCACTCATCCAGGATCCCCGCCTCGTTGTCCTCGACGAACCCACTGCCGGCGTCGATCCCGCAGGATCCCACCAAATCCGCGACCTCATCCTCGACCTCAAAAAACGCGGCAAGACCGTCCTGCTCACCTCGCACCTTCTCGAGCAGGTTCAGGAAATCTGCGACCGCGTCGGCATCATGGCCCGAGGCGAAATGATCCGCGAAGGCGCACTCGCCGACCTCGTCTCGGTGAAAAACCAAACCGAATTCGTCATCGAAAACGCCACTCCCGAAATCCGCTCCCAAATTGAGCACCTGCTCCAAAACTCCCCCTCCAAGCTTCTTAGCACCCGCCAACCCCAGCGCTCACTCGAAAGCGTATTTTTGGAACTCACCGCTCCCTCCGCCGATCGAAAATGAACCTCTTCATCACCGGCACCGACACCAACGCTGGAAAGACCTTCGTCACGGCACTCCTCACCCGCGCCTTGCGCGCGAGGGGCTTTGAAACCATCGCCCTCAAGCCACTCTGTAGCGGCGAGCGCTCGGATGTCGAAATCCTGCAAGCCGCGTCAGACCACCAACTATCCCTCGACGAAACCAACCCCGTCTGGCTCCGCGAGCCCGCCGCCCCACTCGTCGCCGCCAGACTTGAAAACTGCAGCATCTCGCTCGACTCCCTTGTGGACTGGTTCCGCCACCTCTCCCGCAAACACCCATCCCTCCTCGTCGAAGGCGCCGGCGGCTGGCTTGTTCCCATCACGCCCAAAGCCACCATCGCCGACTTCGCCGCCCGCCTTTCCCTACCGGTCGTGCTCGTCGTTGCAAACCGCCTCGGCTGCATCAACCACACCCTGCTCACGCTCGAGAGCATCCGCGCGCGGGGCCTCCACTGCCCAGGCATCGTTCTCAACACGCTCTCCACCACTGAAGATGTCGCCACGCGCACCAACCGCGAAATCCTCGAGCAACACACCCCGATCCTCCTCGAGATTCATCCCTCGCAAAAAGACATCCCGCCCACGCACCTCGCCCATTTTCTACATGGCTGCATCAGCGCCAATTCCGCACCGAAATGAAACTCTTATCCCTCCTCCTCGCCCTTGCGGCACCCATCGCCCACGCCGCGCCAAGCCTTACGATTTACAACCAAAACTTCGCTGTCGTCCGCGACACCCTGCCGCTCGACCTCCCGTCTGGCACTAGCGAGTTGGTCTTTGATGGTGCCACCAGACTCCTCGAGCCTGACTCCGTAATCCTCCGCGATGCCTCCGGCGCCCCGCTGCGCGTTCTCGAGCAAAACTACCGTAACGATCCCGTCACGCAGCAGCTCCTGCTCTCGCTCTCCGAAGGAAAGGAAATCGATTTCCAGGTGCGCGAGACCACCAAACCCGACCGCGTCGTGAAGGGAAAAATCATCCGCGCCACACCCGATCAGGCCCCCATCATCGAAGTCGACGGGAAAATCCAATTCAGCCTCCCCGGTGAACCCCTCTTCCCCTCCCTCGGCGACAACACCATCCTCAAGCCCCGCCTCGTCTGGAAAATCCAGACCCCCGAGGCCATAAAATCCCAAGCCGAACTCGCCTACATCACCGGCGGACTCACATGGCAAGCCAGCTACAACATCGTCGCACCGGAAAAAGGCGACACCCTCGAAATCATCGGCTGGATCACCATGCAGAACCAGTCCGGACGCGATTTCGAGAACGCCAAAATCAAACTCCTCGCGGGGGATGTGAATAAAATCGCCCCTCCAGCCCGCGAAAACCTCGCCAGGATGGCTGTCCAAGCCATGGCCATGAGAGCCCCCGAAGTGACCGAAAAACCCTTCGACGACTTCCACCTCTACTCCCTGCAACACCCTACCACCCTCCTCCATCAAGAAACCAAGCAGGTCGAATTCCTCCGCGCCTCCGCCGTCCAATCCGAAACAATCTACACCTACGACGGCGCCGACATCGCCAACTGGCAATCCATCGACCCGGCCTTCCGCCGCGCCAGCGAAGAATTCGGAACTCAAAGCTCCACAAAAATCGCCATCACCCGCGAGTTCAAAAACACCAAGCCAAACAACCTCGGCATTCCCCTCCCGAAAGGCCGCATCCGCTTCTACCGCGCCGATGGCGACACCCTCGAATTCACCGGAGAAAACGAGCTCGACCACACTCCAGCCGATGAACTCATAAAAATCCACACCGGTGACGCATTCGACCTCATCGGCGAAAGAAAACGCACAGACTTCCGTGTCGACACCGCCAACAACTCCGCCACCGAAACCTTCGAAATCACCCTCCGCAACCGCAAAAAAGACCCCGTCACCATCCGCGTCATCGAACACCTCTACCGCTCCGCCAACTGGAAAATCACCGCCAACTCCGACCCCTTCACCAAAACCCAATCCCACCAAATCCAATTCCCCATCCCCGTAAAACCCGGCGAAGAACGCAAAATCACCTACACCGTGAATTACACTTGGTAGCCCCCAATCCCTCAAAAAAGCGCCACACACATAAACACACCAAAATCCCGCGCGGCAGCGCGCTCGTTCACCTTGGAGGGACAAATTCAGGCATGTCCCATTTTTTCGCGCTCAGCTCGGAAAGCTCATCGATGACCGACCTCGCTTTGCCCGACGGCTACGCTCCCCTGCCCCTGAATCGCCGCTGCGCAGCTGGATAATGGGTCATGCCAACCAAAGCGCTGGGAAGTGCGAAGGAAGCACATCGCCAATGGCCCGAAGGGCGCAGCGAGCAGGCTTCCTGCTCGGAGAGCGATACAGCTCGGAGAGGCGCGAGCAAGGCAAAGTATGGACCTTCCCATGGTGGCGCGCTGCCGCGCGAAAGAGACATGGTCGTCACAGCCGCGCTGACCTGTCGGGTGCGTTGTATTTCTTATTGAAACAACGCGTTGTTTTGTGTAGCATCTATTAATATGAATCGCATATTTTCTGATTTTCTCGTATCTTGGCTGGCATCCGAGCGGCGTAAGCCATTGATCGTGAGAGGAGCGCGTCAGGTAGGGAAGACATGGTTGGTGAGGGAGTTGGCCCGGTCGAGCGGGCAGACACTTTTGGAGGTGAATTTTGATCGGAATCCGGAATATGCGCGGATTTTTCGGGAAGAGGGCAGCAGTCCCCGGCGGTGGCTCGATGATCTCGCCCTCCGAACTGGCGTGGAGGCGCCGGCCGAGGGGTTGATTTTGTTTTTGGATGAGATTCAGACGGCGCCGGAAGTGTTGGCTAAGTTGCGATGGTTTGCCGAGGAGATGCCGGAGTTGCCGGTGATCGCGGCCGGGTCGTTGTTGGAATTCGTGCTTCGCGATTTTGAATACAGCATGCCGGTGGGCAGGATTTCCTTCGCTTTTGTGGAGCCAATGTCGTTTCCAGAGTTTCTGCAAGCGCATGGTCAGGAAAGACTCCTGCAGCGCTTGGCAGAGTGGACGCCCAGCCTTCCGCTGGGCGATGCTGCGCATGCGATGGCGATGGAATTTTACGACCGGTATCTGATGACCGGTGGAATGCCCGAGGTGGTGGCGGCTGATTCCGCGGGCGCACAGGCAAGCGAGTGTCGGCGGCTGCAAAGCGATCTCATCCAGACTTATCGAAACGACTTTGCCAAATACTCCGGCCGCATGGAGCCACGAATCTTGGACGATGTCCTACGCGGTGTTGTCGATCAATTGGGCAATAAATTTGTCTACAGCCTCGTGGGCGCCGGAGTGAAACATCAGCAGGCCAAGCACGCGCTCGATTTGTTATGCATGGCCCAACTCTGCGATTCGATTCCCCATGCGGAATGCAACGGCGTGCCGCTGGCCGGAAAAATCAATGACCGTCTGCGAAAAGTGATGCTTCTGGATATCGGATTGGCCCACGCACTCTGGAACACGCCAGCTGGAAATTCCTTTCCGCGATGGACGGATGTGGCGCCTGCGCTGCGTGGCGGACTGGCCGAGCAGGGCGTCGCCCAACAACTCCGTGCCGCCCTAGGCGAACCCACGCGACGAGGACAGCTCTTCCACTGGAGGCGGGAAAACGGCCGCGTCGGCGAGATCGACCTCGTGGTGGAATGCAACGGCCGGATCGTGCCGGTGGAAACCAAAAGCGGCGCAGCCGGAGCAATGAAGAGCCTGCATCAATTCATGCACGACAAATCCCTGTCTCTAGCCGTGCGCGTGGATCGAAATCCCCCGAGTCTCCAGAAAATGCAGGTCAAAACCACGCTTGGCGATCCCGTGGAATACCAACTCCTAAACCTCCCGCACTACTTGGCCTGCCGCATACCCACGATCATCGAAGCTTTGAAATGAAGCCCGCAACAAGATGCTGCATCACCGCGCCGGGAACGCCGAGGTCCTCCTCGGCACCGAGACATGCCAACCGAAGCACTGGGAAGTGCGAAGGAAGCACATCGCCGATGGCGCGAGCAAGTCAAAGGACGGCCCTCCCGTCAAGTGCAAGCGCCTTGATGGTCGGGCTGAACGCGACCTGCTTCGCACCATGCTCTGAGGGTATCCGGACAGTAATCAATCCCACCCGGCCACTCGATCGTCAGACCATTTGTCGAAACCTGCGCGAAGAATTTCGCGTCACGCAGCGGGTCCACCGGCTCAAATGAAGGAGACAAGTCAATCTCTCCACAAAAACCATCCGAAAAAAGCAGGCGTAATTGGGAACTCCCGGTCACGGCGGCTTTTAAAACTCTCATTTCAATCCTCCGATTTTTCCAAGTGCCCGGCCGGCTCTCATATTTTCCCATTGCTCGATCAGCTCATTTTGGTGCAAGGCAGCCCACTCGACTACTTCTCCATGCTGACGGGGAGGGAGTTTTCCCGCCATAAGCCCGAAGTCCGAAATGCGAATGCTGGCCTCCCATTCCGCGCTCATTGCGTGGAAGTGCGGCGGATTGTGCTCTCCCCGGGTGTTTATAAAAATGGAGATCGAACCCCACTCAGAAATCTTCGGCATATCACTATTTAAAACATCGAATTAACCGAAAATTCAATACCATATTCCTCTCATTCCACCCTTCCGCGTTCGACGGAGTTGAAGCTGTCCCTGTCGCGTATGGGGGGATGGACGGCCAGGATTTTTTCGCGAACGGCGCTCCCGCTGGATGTTTCCGGGGAGCAAATTTTTTCAAACAACCTGATCCGCTGGGAAAACGAATGAGCCCGTCCTGCCCGGATGTTCAGGCGCTGAACATTTTTGAACCACGAAGTTACCGAATGAACACGAATAAGACCGAAAACAAAATTCTCCGCCGAAGCCGCTCCCCATTCGTGAAAATTTGTGCTATTGGTGGATAGAGAAAGTCCCTCGCTCTGAACCACACAAGTCGGACGGCGACGGCGCGCCATCCCCAGGAGAACGATCGCGCTACCGCGCGGGAGCGCGAAAGAGAGGGGCATGGTCGTCTCGACCGTGCAGGCGCAAGGCGTGGCTGGTCATCGATGAGGTTGTCATGCGATTGTCTTTCACTGCTGGGCATCCGGCTCGCAGCCTACAGACGGCAAAGCCCTGCTAAAAAGCAGCGCTTTCTTAGGAACGCTGAGGTCCTCCTCGGCCCGAGAGACATGCCAAGCGAAGCCAAAGGGGACGTTGGCGCATTCGCGGGAATCCACCCGGTGGGGTCTTGACATGTGAATTTATGCGGCACACATTCGGCGCATGCGGTTGAAATTCGACCCGGTCAAGGAAGCAGCCAATTTGGCCAAACGCGGTGTGGATTTTTCCACGGTCCTGCGGGTTTTCGAAGATCCCAACCGTATAATCATTCCAAACCAAAACCACAGCCTGGCCGAGCCGAGGTTCTACGCTATCGGCCATGATGGACGGGGAATTTTGACCGTGAGGTTCACAATTCGCGGCGATGCCCTCCGCGTGATCGGTGCTGGATATTGGAGGAAGCAAAAGAGCGCCTATGAAAACCAAAAAACTTAACTACACAGCAGAGCCCGCTGATGAGGGGTGGAAATTCGCGGCGGGGCCTGCCCTCGATCACGACCAGCAAAAGGCACTGGGAATCCCGGAGCCCTCTGTAGCCGCGAAGATGAAAGTCGTGCGGAAGCCGGCACGGCCAGCACGCATCAACATCCGAACTACCCACGAGACCATTGCAGGTTTAAGGGCGCGGGCGGAGGAAGCCGGGCTGCCCTACCAGACGCTGGCCGCAAGCGTGCTGCACATGGTCGCCAGAGGTGAGTTGAAGCTGTCGCTATCCCGTGTGGGTTAATGGGCGGCCAGCATTTTTTCGCGAGCGGCGCGGTTTTTTGGGGAAGAGGTTGGTAATTACGAAGGTAATTGAGTTTGCAGGGGGGAAGAGGATGGGCGGTCCCAGAAGTAGCGTTTGAGGAGGACTTTGATGGTGGCGGTGAGGGGGACGGCGAGGAGGGCACCGAGGAGTCCGCCGAGGATGAGACTCCAGGCGAGGACGGAGATGATCACGGTGAGGGGATGGAGGCCGACGGATTCTCCGACGATCTTGGGGGCGATGAACATTCCGTCTATGTTGTTGGCGAGGATAAAGATGGCTGTTACGATGAGGGGGTGGGTCCAGTCGCCGAACTGGGCGGCGGCGATGATGACGGCGGGGATGTAGCAGATCATCATTCCCAGGTAGGGGATGAGGCCGAGGACGCCGACCATGAGTCCGATAAGGATCGCGAAATCGAGTCCCATGACGAGGAGGGCGACGGCGATCATGAGTCCATCAATCAGGCTGACAATGAGTTGCCCTCGGAAGAAGCTGATGAGGTAGGAGTTGATCTCGCTGACGAGGGAGACGATTTCATTTTTGAGGGGGGAGGCGCGGAGGGGGAGGTAGCGGCTCCAGTTTTCGGCGATGGACGCGCTGTCTTTGAGGAAGAAGAAGAGGAAGATCGGCACGAGGATCATGCTGAGGAGGAGGCCGAAGACGCCGAGGAAGCCGCCAAGGCTGCGCTGGATGAA
>JBIIUB010000100.1:0-10442 GCA_044340205.1 Terrimicrobiaceae bacterium | reverse complement strand
CATAGTGTGGAGTGACCCGGAAGAACTCGGTGAAATACAAATCCGCACCACCGTATTTGGACATGAGACGCCAGAACGGAAGGTCTGTGATATCCTGCATCGGAGCGAGGGAGAGAACCGGAGATCCACTCTGGAAAAGGCTCCGCAGCGCCCTGCCGCGCACTTCAGGCAGGAGCGTTAGATTTTCGACTTGATCCATCGAATCACACCGCCAAGCACCGGCAGATGCTCGTAGAAGCCGGCAGAGGAGTCCCAGAAATCTTGGTGCAGCACGACACGCCCCTGCTTGTCAAAACGCAAAAGCGTCATGCCCATAGTGCTGACTGTTTCCTTCGCGCCCTTGTAGCGCACATCGAGAATCCAGCGGACATAGTAATTCGCACCAGATCGCGAGTGGTCGAGCGTTTTGCCCCGCACAAAGTCGGTGTGCTCGGGCATGCGAAGAAAGTAGGCCTCCACCGCTTGGCGACCGCGCAGCGTTTTCAGAGTGTCATTGAAATAAACATCCGGCGCATAAAAGCCGTCTATCTGCGAGCGGACGCTCTCCACGCTCACATCGGCAAAGAAAGCCCCAAACCGTCCGATGGCCTCCCGCTCGGCCTCGGCGTCGAGAATCACTCCGGGCTTGGAAGACTCAGCCTCCACGACGGGGCCGGCGTGATTGTAAACCGCAGGACCGGCGCAACCGCACAGCAAAACCACCATGAGCAACGCCGCTGAAATTCTCTTCATAGCCCTGTGAAATACATGATCCGAAGGCATTGAAAAATCTGTTTTTTTCTCTTGCAACACGCGGAATGATCCCTAACCTCCTCGCTTCCCGCAAGGTGTCGGAGGTGTGCCATTGTCAATATTCAGGCAATGGAATCCTATCGAATCACGCGAGTCAGAAAACGAGATTTAGAATGCCCACAATTAATCAACTCGTCCGCAAGGGACGCCAAAAAATCAAAGTCAAATCGAAGTCGCCCGCTCTGGCAAACTGCCCACAGCGTCGCGGCGTCTGCGTGCAGGTGATGACACGCACACCGAAGAAGCCGAACTCGGCTCTCCGCAAAGTGGCCAAGGTTCGCCTCACAAACGGCCAAGAAGTCATCGCTTATATCCCCGGCGAGGGACACAACCTCCAGGAGCACTCGATAGTTCTCGTTCGCGGAGGCAAGGTCAAAGATCTTCCAGGTGTTCGTTACCACATCGTTCGTGGAACTCTCGACAGCCTTGGGGTTGACGGTCGCCGTCGTGGCCGCTCGAAATACGGCGCCAAGCGTCCGAAGCCAGGCCAAGAGGACAAAGGAGCCAAGGGCAAGAAGAAGTAATCGCCAAGAATCGAAATTTTTAAATAGATACAATAAGATATGTCCCGTCGCCGCAGAGTCATTCACAAGGAAGTCAAAAAGGACGCCCGTTACGCCAGTCCGCTCGTCGCCAGCCTCATCAGCAGCGTCATGCAGTCCGGCAAGAAATCCATCGCCGAGAAAATCGTTTATACCGCTATCGACAAAACCCGCGAGGGCACTGATACGGTCGATCCTCTCGAAACGCTCAACAAAGCCATCGAGAACGTGAAGCCACGCCTCGAAGTCAAATCCCGCCGCGTGGGTGGTTCGACATACCAAGTGCCGATGGAAGTCCCTGCTGGACGCCAAGTCGCTTTGGCCATGCGCTGGCTCGTGACTTTTGCAAACAACCGCAAGGGAGTTCCGATGGAAAATGCTCTCGCTTACGAGTTGAAAGATGCCGCTGCTGGTCAAGGCAACGCGATCAAGAAGCGCGACGACATGCACAAGATGGCACAGGCCAACCGCGCCTTCGCCCACTTCCGCTGGTAGCAAATTTCGGAAGGGCGGTTTTTTCCCCGGAAAAAACCGCCCTCTTTTTTTACCGCCAGAAAGGTTTCAACCCTGAAGCGGTCCCTCCCGAGACAATCCCACTTACAATCTAAAAAAAAACAACCTCACACGATCCTATGGCAGCCACGACCGACTCCACGAACCCGAACTCTCCGAACCGCGCGTTTCCGCTTGAGCGCACACGCAACATTGGTATCGCCGCCCACATCGACGCGGGCAAAACCACACTTACAGAGCGTATCCTGTTCTACACGGGAATGATCCACAAGATCGGCGAAGTGCACGAGGGCACAACGGTCACCGACTGGATGGAGCAAGAGCGTGAGCGTGGTATCACGATCACTTCTGCCGCTACCACCTGCTCGTGGATGCAGCGCGCCGAGGAAGGCATCTATAAGGCATACGAAGGCATCAAGATGCGCGTCAACATTATCGACACTCCCGGCCACGTGGACTTCACGGCCGAAGTCGAGCGCTCACTCCGCGTTCTCGACGGTGCCATCGCTGTGTTCTGCGGCGTGGCAGGCGTGCAGCCTCAATCCGAAACCGTTTGGCGCCAAGCCACCAAATATGGTGTGCCCCGCATCGCCTTCGTGAACAAAATGGACCGCACCGGCGCGGACTTCGACAATGCCGTGAACTCCATGCGCCAGAAACTCGGCGCCAACGCCTGGCCGATCCTTATCCCGCTTGGCAAGGAAGATTACCTCAAAGGCCAAATCGACGTCATCAACCAGAAAGTCGTCATTTACCATGACAACGACGCAATGGGTTCGACCTACACCGTCGAAGAAATTCCAGAAGATCTCAAAGACCTCGCCCAAGGCGCCTACGAGGATCTCGTCTCGCAAATGTGCGACCTCGACGAGGAAATCGGCATGCTCTTCCTCGAAGAAAAACCCATCAGCATCCAGCAACTCAAGGCAGCCATCCGTCGCCAGACCATCGCCAACAAGTTTGTGCCCGTCGCCGGTGGATCCGCCTTCAAAAACAAAGGCGTTCAATACCTCGTTGACGCCGTGGTGGACTACCTTCCCGGCCCTCTCGACATTGCAGCCGCCAAGGGTCAAAACCCTGACAACGGTGAACCCATGGAAGCCGTTTCGGACGACAACGCGAAGTTCTGCTCGCTCGCTTTCAAACTCTGGAGCGATCCCTTCGTTGGTAAACTCGTTTTCTTCCGCGTTTACTCCGGCAAGCTCTCCAAAGGCGACACCGTTTACAACCCACGCACCAACAAGCGCGAGCGCATCAGCCGCCTCATTCAGATTCAGGCCGACAAGCGCGAAGATATCGACACCTGCTACTCGGGTGATATCGCCGCCATCGTGGGTATCAAAAACATCACCACCGGTGACACGCTCTGCGACGAGGATCATCCAATCCTGCTCGAGCCACCATCGTTCCCTGATCCCGTGATCTCGATGGCGGTCGAACCAAAGACCAAGCAAGACCAAGAAAAAATGGGCAACGCCCTGCAGCGTCTTGCCGAAGAAGATCCGACCTTCCGCGTATTCACAAACGAGGAAACCGGCCAAACAATCATCGCCGGCATGGGCGAACTCCACCTCGAAATCATTCGCGACCGCATGATGCGCGAGTTCAAGGTTGAAGCCAACTCCGGCAAGCCACAGATCGCCTACAAGGAGACCATCCTCAACGAGTCCGAAGGCGAAGGCAAACTCGTCAAGCAGTCCGGCGGCCGCGGTCAATACGGCCATGTCGTCTGCAAAGTCCGCCCGAACGAGCGCGGCAAAGGTCTCACGATCGATAACAAAGTCGTCGGCGGCACCATTCCGAAAGAATACATTCCCGCTGTCGAAAAAGGCTTCAAAGAAGCCATCCTCAATGGCGTCGTCGCTGGCTACCCCGTCATCGATGTGCATGTGGACATCACGGACGGTTCCTACCACGATGTGGACTCGAACGAAATGGCGTTCAAGATGGCTGCCATTTTCGCGCTCAAGGACGGCTTGAAAAAAGCCAAGCCAATCTTGCTTGAGCCGGTCATGAAAGTCGAAAATGTGACTCCGGACGAGTTCCAAGGCGACATCATGGGTGACCTCAACCGCCGCCGCGCCCGCATCCAAGGCATGGAAACCAAAGGCAACCTCTGCACAATCAACGCCGAGGTTCCTCTGGCCGAGATGTTCGGATACGCCACCGCCATCCGCTCACTCTCCAAAGGCCGCTCGTCCTACTCGATGGAACCCTCGCACTTCGAGGAAGTCCCATCCCAAGTCAAAGCCGCCATCCTCGAGCAAAAGGCCTAAGCGGACTCAAAACCCTTACAAAAAAGGCGGGGCAGCAATGCCCCGCCTTTTTTTGTGGTCCCGGCGCCACCGGCGCTCATAGAGACGCCGCTACAACAACCGCGCGACAGCGCGCTCGTAGATCCAGGGTAGGGTCGGCGCGCCGCCGCTGACCCATTTGCGTGGCGGAGCCACCATTACATCCAGCAGAAACGCCACCCAGGCGGCTGAATCTTGGGACGCCGACGGCGCGGCATCCCTTGCTACCCTGGATTACGAAGCGCGCTCCCGCGCGTGATCGCCAGGACTTTTCGCTACCCTTCTTCGCCAGGAATAAATGCTGCCAGCGGCTTAACCGGAGAGGTGTTGAGCGCCTTGACGCGCTCATGGATGCCGGGAGCGATTTCGGGTTGGCGGGTGTAGGCCATGGACAGCATTTCCAATTTGGCATCGAGGTTGTCGACCATGTTGAGAGCGATGGCCTCGGGCGTCTTGGGCTCGACGGGGGATCCGTATTGGAGTTCCCCGTGATGCGAGGCGATGAGGTGCAGGAGATGCAGGCGCACATCTTCGGATGCTGGCTCGATGCCTCGCCAGGTCTCGAGCGGCAGCTTTCGCCACAGGGCGTTCACCGCTTCGATGCCGATACTGATATGCCCGAGAAGCTCACCGCGCAGCTCGCGTGGGATTTCAAACCCAGCCTCGGGCGGACACATTTCCCAAAGTTTCCCGCAGTCGTGAAAAAGAACACCGGCGAGCAGCAGATCACGGTTGAGCACAGGATAGGCGCTGCAAATGGCCGAGGCCGAACGCATCATCTGGCCCGTATGACGGAGCAAACCGCCCCGGTGGGCGTGGTGATTATGCCGCGCGGCGGAGGCACGCTGGAAGCGGGGGCCGAATTCCTGGAGAAACAATTCGCACAGAGCAAGCAGACGCGGATCCCGCATGGTTTGCACAAGCTCCCGCACATCCGCAAAGTCCTTTTCCAGCGCAGCCGTCTCCTCCTCGCCGCCGACGAAAAGTTCCGCCGTTTCTTGGGGATTCAGCGACCGCATACGCCAGCGCCGGGCATCGAGGCCGAAGCTGCCATTGACTGCAAATTCCCCTTCGACCTCCACGCACTCGCCACGCGCGAGGTCCTGACAGGCCGCGAAGGCGTCCGTATCCGACCAGGCCCGCAGCGTAAGAACATCGCCAGCGTCGCGGACCTTCATTTCCCAATACGGCTTGCCATTTGAAGATTCTTTTTTGGTCAGTTCATCGACCTGCCCGCGCAGGCGCGCGGAGAGGGAAATGCCACGGCACTCGCTACGGAGTTGGGTAATGGTTTTGCGTCCGGGATCGTTCATGATCGTTTTTTTAATCTTCGGCAGGCAGCGCTCCATCCCCCGCGCGGCAGAGGATGCCGGTGGCTTTGTGCTTGGTTTGCGCGGCGTAGGCGGTCTCCACCGCGACACGCACAGACTCTGCGGCACCGATCTCGACCAGCGCGACGATGGCACCACCGAATCCTCCGCCGGTGAGACGCGCACCAAGGCAGCCGAGCTGCGCGGTGGCGAGGCTGACAAGAAGATCGAGTTCAGGTGTGCTGTTTTCAAAATTCTCGATCGAACTACGGTGCGAAGCCGTCATGAGGGGCCCTAGCGCCTCGGCGTGGCCTGACCGCAGGGCCTCGATTGCAATAAGAACGCGTTCATTTTCGCCCACCACATGACGGGCACGGCGTTTGGCCAATTCGGGCATTTCGGCTACCTCGAGTTGTGAACTGGTGGCATCACGCAAAGCGTGCACGCCCATGCATCGGGCGGCTTCAAAGCACTGCTCGCGCCGCTCGTTGTATTCGCCACCAGTGAGAGCGTGTTTCACACCGGAGTTGATGATGAGCAGTCCAAGGTGCGATGGAAACGGCACGGCATCCACCGATTCGCTGCGGCAGTCGAGATACACCAGATGGTCTTTTTTTCCGAAAACGGAAGAGGCCTGATCGAGGAGTCCGCAATTCACACCGACGAATTCATTTTCCGCGCGGCGGCAGAGTTTCGCCAGATCCATGCGGGAAATTTTAAAAGGGTAAAGGCGCGTGAGAAGCACCGCCGTCGCCACTTCCAAGGCGGCGGAACTCGAAAGTCCAGCACCGGCGGGAAGCGTGGATTCATAGGATGCCTCGAATCCACCTGCTTCGGCGCCCACACGGGTCAGCATTTCGGCGACTCCCAGCGGATAATCGATCCACTCACCGGTTTTCTTGAGGCCTCCAGCGCGTTGGATTTTTCCCTCATGGCGAACACCCGAACTGGAGAGGCGGATCTCGCCATTCTCGAGGCGGCGACCTGTGGCCTTGATACCAAGCTGGAGGGCGGCTGAAAGAACAACGCCGCCGTTGTAGTCCGTGTGATTTCCGAGAATTTCAACGCGACCGGGCGCAAAGGCAGTGACATGGGACATAGACCCCGCATGATCAACACCGCATAGGCACTTGCCAAGGGGCAATTCCGTGGCAGGATGAGGCTGAAGGAGTCCATTACCATGTCCGAAACACTTGATAACAACATCGTGAGCAAAAAACTCGAAAGCAGCAGCGAACACGCGAAAAAAGCCATCGACGCCGCAACCGAAGCCGGTCGCGCAGTGGGTGACACTGCGAAAAAGCAGGCGAAAGCCGCCTACGAAACAGGCCGCGAACATCTCGGCGCGGCAGCCAAGGACCTCGGCGAAGCCGCCAGCGCGACCTATGACAATGTCCGCGACCGCGCCAACTCGCTCTACTCGGACGCCTATGACCGCGCGCACGACTACCAGACCGAGACAGAGAATTACATTCGCGAGAATCCGCTTCAGGCAGTCGCCATCGCCGCAGGCGTGGGCTTCGTGCTCGGAGTGCTCCTCCGCCGCTAAGACGCTTTGGACACCAAAGCCACGGTTGCAGCTCCGAGGGGCCTGATGGCGGAGTTGCTGAGCCTCGTGGGCTCGCTCGGCCGCTATGCGCAGGCCATGGGCGCTCTTGCCGGCGAGGAATCGCGGGAAGCCGCCGCTCTGGGGGTCAGGTTGCTTGTGATGCTTCTGGCGGCGTTGTTTTTCGCAGCCTTCGGTTACATCCTCCTCATCTTCGCCGTGGCATTCTTTGCCGCATTTGTGCTGGGCGTTTCCTGGCTTTGGATCCTAGGAGGATTCACCGCGCTACACGCCCTACTGGCCTACATTTGCGCCCGTCATGTGAAGGTCCACAGCCGCACGCCAATTTTTGAGGAAACCCGCCGCGAGGTGGCCCGCGATTTGGAATCTCTCCGCAAAAGCTCCGCGCCATGACCAGCAAACAGGAAATCCTCGAAGAACTCCGCCGCAGCCGCGTGGCGATAGCGCGTGACACAGCATCCATCGCCGAGGAACTCAACCTCGTCTCAAAAATCCGGCGTTCGGTGAAGACACGCCCACTTGCCTGGCTGGGTAGTGCTGCCGCGCTTGGCTACATCCTTTCCGGACCGAAGACGCGCAAAGCCCCAAAAAACATTTCTGTCAAAAAAGGGGCGAAGTCCGAAAAATTGGAACCCGCTCGCACTGAACGGCAGGGCTTTTTCAGCATTCTTTTCAACCTAGCGAAGTTTCTCTTCCCCCTCCTCCGCCCGGCTCTCTCCGCCTACGCCGCGCAACGCCTGGGCGAGCTGTCCTCGCGAATCCCCCGCTGATTTTTTCATATGCACGATCCACGCTGTGACCAACTGGCCGATGTCTTGACGCGGCATTCCACCAAACTCAAACCCGGCGAAAATGTGCTCATCGACATTTTCGACGCCCCCGAGGAGATCGCCATCGCACTCATCCGCGCCACCCGCGCCTGTGGAGCCGTGCCGTTCGTGCAAAACCACCACGCCCGCATCAGCCGCGAAATGGCTTTCGGCGCCGAAGCCGAGCAACTCGAGGTGACCCGCTCGGTCGAACTCGCCCGCATGAAAAAAATGCAGGCCTACATCGCCGTGCGCGGCAGCCACAACATCACCGAAATGTCCGATGTGCCGGATGAAAAAATGCGTCTCATTTCCGGCGCCATGCGCCCTGTCATGGACTGGCGCATCAACAAGACTAAGTGGGTTGTCCTCCGCTGGCCAACAGCCGCCATGGCCCAGCAGGCGCAGATGAGCACGCCGGCGTTCGAGGATTTTTACTTCAAAGTCTGCACGCTCGACTACGGCCGCATGGCTCCCGGCATGGCAGCACTCAAGGAACTCATGGACCGCACCGACAAGGTTCACCTCAAGGGTCCCGGCACCGACCTACGATTCTCGATCAAAAACATCGGCTCCATCACCTGCGGCGGCGACCGCAACATCCCCGACGGCGAAGTTTTTTCCTGCCCCGTGAAGAAGAGCGTCGAGGGCCATGTGACCTTCAATGTCCCGAGCATTTATCAGGGCCACGCCTTCGACAATGTGCGCTTAGAATTCTCCGAAGGTCGCGTGGAAAACGCCACGGCGAACAACACCGCTGCCCTCAACCGCATCCTCGATAGCGACGCTGGGGCCCGCTACATCGGCGAGTTCGCGCTGGGTTTCAATCCGCACATCCTCCACCCGATGCGCGACATCCTCTTCGACGAAAAAATTTCCGGCTCCTTCCATTTCACGCCCGGCCAAGCCTACAAAACAGCAGGAAACGGCAACACCAGCCGCATCCACTGGGACATGGTCTGCATCCAACGCCCCGACTACGGCGGCGGCGAGGTGTGGTTCGACGGCAAACTCATCCGCAAAGACGGCCTCTTCACCCTTCCTGCCCTCAAAAAACTCAACCCCGATTATTTGCTGGGATCGAAACATTAATTCGAGTGCCAAGGATTTTCGGTTGATGCCCCCATCCCCCGTCCGATAGCCTGCCAATCTTTCCTTATGGAACAATCCATCGCCCTGCGCGAACTCCAAGTCGAACGCAAGCACATCATCATCGAGCTTCGCGAGAATGACCGCGGCCGCTTCCTCAAAATCACCGAGGAAGCCCACGGGCGCAGGAACTCCGTTATTATTCCAAGCACCGGCCTCGACGAGTTCGAAGCCTGCCTCGACGAAGTCCTCACCGAGGGCGAGGAAACGGAATAAAAAACCTCGTCGATCCATGAACATCCTTGTCACCGGGGGCTGCGGATTCATCGGCAGCAATTTCATCCGTCAGCGACTCACCGAAAGCGCCTCGCCGCTCAGCAAACTCGTCAATCTCGACATCCTCACCTATGCTGGCAACCCCGCCAACTTGGCCGACCTCGCCGCCGACCCGCGCTATGTTTTTCAAAAAGGCGACATCGGCGATGAAGCCCTCGTCGCCCGTTTGTTGGAGGAGCATGACATCGATGCCATCGTGAATTTCGCCGCCGAGTCGCATGTGGACCGCTCAATCGACTCCCCCGAGCCATTCATCCAGACCAATGTCACCGGCACACTGCGCCTGCTCAATGCCGCACGCCGCCACTGGAGCAACCTCCCGGATGGGCGCCGCGAAAAATTCCGCTTTCTGCATGTCTCGACTGATGAGGTTTACGGCACACTTGCTCCGCACGACCCGGCCTTCTCTGAGACCACACCCTTCGCGCCAAACAGCCCCTACGCCGCCTCCAAGGCCGCCAGCGACCACCTCGTTCGCGCCTTCCAACACACCTACGGCCTCCCCACCCTCACGACGAACTGCTCGAACAACTACGGTCCCTACCATTTTCCCGAGAAGCTCATCCCTCTCATGATCCTGAATGCCCTCGACGGCAAGCCGCTCCCGGTCTATGGCGATGGACAGCAGATTCGCGACTGGCTCTATGTCGAAGACCACGCCGCCGCCATCTGGCTCGTCCTGCAGCGCGGCCGCACGGGTGAAACCTACAATGTCGGCGGCCTCAACGAACGCGCGAACCTCGATGTGGTGAAAACCCTCTGCGCCCTCCTCGATGCAAAATCCCCCCGCCCCGACGGAGCCTCCTACACCGCCCAGATCACCTATGTCGCCGACCGCCCCGGCCACGACCGCCGCTACGCGATCGACTGCTCAAAACTCCAATCCGAACTCGGCTGGGCACCTCGCGAATCCTTCGAAACAGGCCTCGCCAAAACCGTGGACTGGTATTTGAAAAACCGCTCCTGGACTGAAGACATCACCCAAAACCGCTACAACCGCGAACGCCTCGGCGCCGCCAAGTAGTTGGTTTATTTTGCGCCGCTACAGGCCCCGCGCGTCAGCGCGCTCGTGAATACAAGGATTGGATGGGGCTGAGGGGAGTTGCACCCCGCAGCCCTTCCACACCACCGGACGTGCGGTTTTCCGCATCCGGCGGTTGAACCGGCAGTGGTCAGCATTTCTCTGCTGC
>JBIIUB010000098.1:0-10505 GCA_044340205.1 Terrimicrobiaceae bacterium | reverse complement strand
GGAAACCGGCAAAGCATACCTCTCCCTGAACTAACAGAAACCAAACCAAGAAACACAAAAACAGCCACCTTCAGAAAAAGTCATCAGCCACTTTTACAGAAAAAAATTTGCGCGGCCGTGGCGGTGGATACCTTCCAAGGAGGCATCGAGCATAAAAACATGGAGCTTGGCGGTCTGCAGAAGCAGTTTGAGGACAATATCGCCACCGTAGGTTCGCCGGCCAAAGTAGAGGTGCGCGTAGGCTTTTCATTGGATCAACTTTGCCGCCTAGTTGCTGAAAACACGCCCCAGTTTGATTTTATCAGCGTGGACGCCAGTCACCAAGCGGCGGATGTTCTCGGTGATGCCGTTCTCACTTTCCAATTACTCAAGCCGGGCGGAGTCATTGCATTTGACGACTACATCTGGACGCCGATGCGCCCAGGCACGGAAAACCCGCTGCTACTTCCCAAAGTGGCCATTGACGCCTTTACGACAATCTACTCACAAAAACTTAAAATTCTTCCAAATCTCCCTCTTTACCAGTTGTATATCCAAAAATACTGAATGATGTAGTAGACTCTCGGTGTGAAATTTGCTACGGTTAAGATCGCTTTCTCTAAGTCGTCATCCAAATTATGAATGCTCTTCATTTTGTCACACCCTCCGGATTCACTCGGATACCGCGTGGGAGGCCCATGTCACGCCGGAGTCGCGTATCGCTCAGGCGGATCGTTTTTTGTGAGATGCAACGGCCGCAACTGACACCAAAGACTGGCCTTGGGAATTGAAATGATTTTCCAGAAGCACTCCATGTTTCCAACGGAGCAGTAATCCCTGAAACAAATTGCCACACCACGCTTATGCCCTCCCCCTGCTTTGCCCCTCGCTTTTTTTGTCGCTCGCGATGCCTCTGGCCACAGCATTGCCGGAATTTGCAAGTTGTTTGTCAAGAATACCAAATGCTTCTGCTTATTTCCCAGCCACTGTAAACCAGAAAGAAGCTACCGCAGAGCACTCTGATAGCCGACGTCAGGAAACAAACTGAGGGCAGTGACACAGTAAACTACCAAGGCCGAAGGCAAGTCCCGCACACGATTCTCCCTGCGGGGGCATGCCTGACCAGGTCTTGCTCGTAGAGCAAAAAATAAGGATTTCAAGCAAAATTGACAGTATTGGTCGTCTCGACCGTGGAGGATACTGGCGCGGCGACCTCGGCGATGAGCGCATAGCGCCCTGCGCTGGTTTCGTTATCGGTGCAGGGGATGCCCCCTCATCTCCGCGCGCGCTTGGCGGCGCGGAGACGAGAAAGTGTTGCCTTAGCGTGAAGCGATGACGTCTTCGCTGATGACCTTACCTGTGGCCTCGGGCTCTTTGGATGGCTCGGGGACGGGTTTGGCGGTGGGGACATTCGGACTGACCTTCCAGAAGAGGGGCTGGAATTTGTCCCAGGCTCCGAGGATTTCGGCGGCGCGGGGGCTGCCGGTGAGGTCGTGGTGCTCTTGGATGAGGGCCTTGAGCGCGGCGATGTCCGAGTCGGCGGCCAGACGCGAGATTGAGATGAGCTGGTTGTTGTAGAGGCGCTCGAAGCGGTTCTCGAGGTCGAGGATGTAGGCCGCGCCGCCGGTCATGCCGGCGCCGAAGTTTTTGCCGGTGCGGCCGAGGACCACGACGGTTCCATTGGTCATGTATTCACAACCATGGTCGCCGATGCCTTCAACGACGGCTGTGCCGCCGGAGTTGCGGACGCAGAAGCGCTCGCCGGCGCGGCCGTTTGCGAAGAGGCGTCCACCGCTCGCGCCATACATCACGGTATTGCCGATGACCATGGCCTCGTGGGGGATGAAGAGCGATCCGGGCTCGGGTTTGATGACGATTTCGCCACCGCTCATGGTTTTGCCGACATAGTCGTTGGCTTCGCCGGTGAGGAGGAGTCGCACGCCGGGCGAGAGGAATGCGCCGAAGCTTTGTCCCGCGCTGCCCTTGAGCTTGAGTTCGACAGTGCCACTGGCAATGCCTTCCTCGCCCCACTGGTAGCCGATCTCGCCGGAGACCTGGGTGCCCACCGAGCGGCTTGTGTTTTCGACCTCGTAGGAGAGGGAAATGGGACGGCCATCGGTGATGGCATCCTTCGCGTCTTGGAGAACGGTCTCGTCGAGCGTCGAGTCCTCGGGTCCATCGTTGCGCGAGCGGGTGGCGTGGCGCACGGCGGAGGGATCATCGGCGGCGACATTCACGAGGAGGCGTGAGAGGTCGAGGGTGTTGGCTTTCGGGTGGTTTGGAATTTCCTTTTGGCGCAGGCATTCCACGCGGCCGACCATTTCATCAATGGTGCGGAAGCCGAGGCGGGCCATCATTTCGCGGACCTCGGTGGCGACGCCGTTGAAGAAGGCGACGACATTTTCCGGGCGGCCTTTGAATTTGGCGCGGAGCCGGTCGTCGATCGTGGCGACGCCGACCGGGCAGGTGTTGAGATGGCACTGGCGGACATACACGCAGCCCATCGCGATGAGGGCGGCGGTGCCGAAGTTGAACTCCTCGGCTCCGAGCAGCGCTGCGTAAACAATGTCTTCGCCGCTGCGCATGCCGCCGTCGGTGCGGAGGGTGACGCGGTTGCGGAGTCCATTGAGCATGAGAACTTGGTGGGCTTCGGCGACACCGAGTTCCCAAGGTCCACCGGCATGCTTGATCGAGCTGAGCGGGGAGGCTCCTGTGCCGCCTTCATGTCCACTGACGAGAATGATGTCCGCATGGGCCTTGGCCACGCCTGCGGCGATGGTTCCGACGCCTGCGGTGGAGACGAGCTTCACGCAAATGCGGGCGCGGGGATTCACCTGCTTCAGATCATAGATGAGCTGGGCCAGATCTTCGATCGAGTAGATATCATGGTGCGGCGGTGGCGAAATGAGGGTCACGCCCTCCACCGAGTGGCGCAGCTTGGCGATGTAGGCGCTGACCTTGTGGCCGGGCAACTGGCCGCCTTCGCCGGGTTTCGCCCCTTGGGCCATCTTGATTTCGATTTCCTTGGCGCTGGCGAGATAGGCCGCCGACACACCGAAGCGGCCGGACGCGATCTGCTTGATGGCGCTGTTCGCCCAATCACCATTATCGCGGCGTTTGAAGCGAGCGGGGTCTTCTCCACCTTCGCCACTGTTCGACTTTCCGCCGATGCGGTTCATGGCGATGGCCAGGCACTCGTGGGCTTCGGGGCTCAAGGCTCCGAGCGACATGCCGGCTGTAGTAAAGCGTTTGCGGATGTCTTCAATCGGCTCCACCTCGTCGATCGAGATAGGGCCTTCGGTCGTGGGCAGGATTTCGAGAAGATTGCGGAGTGCGACGGGCGTGTTGGCCAGCACCGAGTCGACATATTTTTTGTAATCCTCCGCCTTGCCGGCTTTGTCGGCTCCTTTGATACCCACATAGGCGTGGAAGCTTTGGAGGACGGGTGGAGTCACGGCATGCATCTCGCCGCCGCGACGGAAACGGTAGTAACCGGGGTCGCTGAGTTTGCCGGGTTCGATCGGCACGGCTTCGGAATAGGCCATGGCGTGGCGGGTCAGGGACTCGATAGCGATTTCCTTGAAGCCGATGCCTTCAATCTGCGAGGCCGTGCCCTTGAAGCATTCTTCGATGAGTTTGGAGGAAATGCCGATGGCTTCGAAGATCTGCGCGCCACGGTAGCTGTTGACAACCGAGATGCCCATTTTGGACATGATCTTGAGGATGCCGGCTTCGATGGCTTTGCGGTAGTTGATGATCGACTTGGCGAAATCGCCGTTGGCGCCGTCGCGCTCGAGAAGTTCGCGAATGGTCTCGAAGGAGAGGTAGGGATTGACTGCTGCCGCGCCGAAGCCGATGAGGCAGGCGATCTGGTGCACATCGCGGGCTTCGCCGGTTTGGCAAACCAAGCTGGCGCGCATGCGTTTCCCAACGCGAATCAGGTGGTGGTGCACAGCGCCCACGGCGAGGAGCATCGGCGCGGAGACTTTCCCGTGGTCGACTCCGGAGTCTGAGAGGATGAGAATGCGTGCGCCGGCATCGATCGCCGCTTCGGCATCGGAGCAGATGCGTTTGATGGCAGGTTCGAGCCCTTCTTCGCCCTCGGAGGTGTTCCAGAGCGTCGAAACTGTGGTGGCTTTGTGTTCGCTGCCTACGGCTTGAATTGCCGCCAACTCCTCGTTCAGGAGAACGGGCGACTCAAGGCTCACGAGGCGGGCGTGCTCGGGCGTTTCGGCGAGCATGTTTTTGCGCCAGCCGAGCACTGTGCTGAGGCTCATAACGAGCTTCTCGCGGATCGGATCGATCGGCGGATTTGTGACCTGTGCGAAGAGTTGCTTGAAGTAGGTGTAGAGCAGGCGTGGCTTGGCGGACAGGACTGCGAGCGGTGTGTCATCCCCCATCGAGCCCACGGCTTCGGCGCCGTCTTTGAGCATGGGTTTGATGATCATGTCCACTTCTTCGGAGGAATAGCCGAAGGCGACCTGACGCTGGGTGAGCGTGAGGATGTCGAGTTCGCCGGTGGGTGCTGTGATTTGTTTTTCGCTCAGCTGGGGTAGGGTGCTGAGGTTGTTTTTCAGCCATTCGCCATAAGGTTGGCGGGCGGCGAGGCTGGCTTTGATGTCGGCATCGCGGAGGAGTTTTCCGGCGGCCGTGTCGATGGCGATCATCTCGCCGGGGGCGAGACGGCCTTTTTCCACAATCTTGAGCTGGTCGAGTTGTGAGCCGCCGACCTCTGAGGCCATGACGAACATGCCGTCTTCGGTAATGTTGTAGCGGGCGGGGCGGAGTCCGTTGCGGTCGAGGCAGGCTCCTGCGATGACGCCGTCTGTGAAGGTGAGCGCGGCTGGTCCATCCCACGGCTCGGAGAAGCAGCGGTGGTAGTTGTAGAAATCCTTGAGTTCCTGCGAGAGGTTTGGGTCCGTGCGGTAGGACGGAGGCACGAGCATTGTCACGGCGTGCAGGATGCTGCGGCCGCTCATGGTGAGAACTTCCAGCGCATTGTCGAGGCTGGCGGAGTCTGAGCCGCCGGGTTGGATAATCGGCTTGAGGAGGTCGATGTCGGCACCCCAGAAATCGGCTTTCAGCTCGGCCTCGCGGGCATGCATCCAATTCCGGTTGCCACGGATCGTGTTGATCTCGCCATTGTGGGCGAGCATGCGGAACGGATGGGCCAGCGGCCAGGTCGGGAAGGTGTTTGTGCTATAGCGCTGGTGGAAGAGTGCGATGGCCGTCTCGTAGTCGGGATTCGCGAGGTCGGGATAGAATTTTTCCAGTGACGCCGAAACGAGGAGGCCCTTGTAAACAATCGTGCGGTGCGAGAACGAAGGGATGTAGAAATCCTTGATCTTGTCAGCAGCGGCGCGGTCCTCGATTTCGTTGCGGGCGAGGAAAAGACGGCGCTCGTAGTCGTCATCGGACATCCCGGCAGGGCGGCCGACCAGAACCTGCTCGATGAGCGGCATGGTGGACTGGGCTTTCTCGCCGAGCACATGGTCGTTGATGGGGACAACGCGCCATCCGAAGACGAAGAGTTCGCGTTTTTTCAGAACCTCTTCGGTGATCGCGCGGGCGCGGGCGGTCTCGTATTCGTTGTGCGCGGGCAGGAACATGACGCCCACTCCGAGGTCGCTGGGATTGTAAAGAGTGTGGCCAAGCTTCTCTACTTCGGGAGTGAAGATTTTGTAGGGAATCTGTGTGGTGATGCCCGCTCCGTCGCCGGTCTTCGCATCCGCATCCAGCGCACCACGGTGCATGAGGCTGCAGATGGAGAGCAGGGCGGTCTCGAGAATGGCATTCGAGCGTTCGCCACTGATCCGGGCCACGAGTCCGACGCCGCAGGCGTCATGCTCGAGGTCGGGATTGTAGAGTCCGTTCGAATCGCGGGATGGCAGAGCTTGGTTCATGGTCAAAAAATAACGAGCCAGCAAGAATCGCTCCACAATCGAGAATGTGGAGAATTTTTTTGAAAAAAATTGACGGTCTATCCGAGCGGTTCGCCGGATTTTCGGTTTGGGGGAGTCTGGCGGATTCGGTGGTTAACCCGCTCTCAACGGGCGTGGCGGCGGATTGCCTCCTCTTTGAGAGCGCCGATGTAGGGCAGGTTCCGGTATTGCTCGTTGTAGTCGAGCCCGTAGCCGACCACGAACTCGTCGGGGATCTCAAAGCCGACATAATCAGCCACTGTGGCTGCCTCGCGCTGTAGTTTTTTGCGCAGGAGCACGCAGGAACGGATGCTGGCAGCGCCGGATTCCGCTGCGAGGCGATCTTTGATGGCGTGCAGTGTCAGGCCGCTGTCGAGGATGTCGTCGAGTATCAAAACATGCCGCCCAGTGACATCGGCGATGGAGTTTTGCCGGAATTCGATGCGGCCCTTGGATTTCGTGCCGTGGTAACTGGAGACGCTCCACGAGTCGATTTGGAGCGGCAGGGGAATGCGTCGCAGCAGGTCAGCCATGAAAATGAAGCTGCCATTCAGGATCGAGACCACGGTCAGTTCCTTGTCCTCGTAGTCCTTGGCGATGGTATGGGCCATCTCGTCGAGGCGGCTGAGGATGGTTGTCTCGTGATACAGAATCCGGTCGATGTCGCCTTGCATGCGGGGGATTCGTAGCCAGCGTGCTTGCGCAGGCAAGCTATTCGAGCACCCCGAGCGAGCGCAGGTTGCCGTTCTCGAGGGCAAAAATCTCGCGGCTCACGGGGTGGTTGGAGGTGAGGTAGGCATCGATGATTCTCTCGGACAATCGGAGGTGGATATTGTCCTGCTTGGAAAAAACCAGCACCTGGTTGCGTGTCGGCATGGCCACGAGCAGGTCTGGGCCGAGTGTTTTCTCAAAAGCGGCCGCAAACTCCGGCGCGAGCACGCAGGAGGCTGTGAGGGGATCATCCGACTCGATGGCAGCGTATTGAATGACCTGTTTTTTATTTCGCACAAAGGTGGGCTTCATCCGCTTGAAAACCTCCGAAGCGGTCTGCAGGGCCTGCTCCCGGATCATGGGGTAGGTCATGTGGACGGATTTTTTCTCCTCACGGGTGAGCGGTTGGATTTCTCCATTCGCGATGCGGGCGATGGCCAGCACGGTTCGCTGCGAGTCCTGAATCGGGCGCCGCATTTTGTGATCCATGAACGATGGCTCCACGAGGAGAGCCCATTGGTCGGCGCGGAGGGTTGCGGTGGAAGCCGCCGTAAAAAGAAAAACCAAGATCGCCCTTTTGAGTCTGGTGCGGGCTCTGGTAGTAATAGCAGGCATCATGATTGCGTTTTTAGAAGGAACACTCGCCGAGTCTCTCCCCACACAGATCGTCGTCAATGTCCATGGTGTCGGGTATCAAGTGATGATTCCCATATCAAGTTTCGAGCGGTTGCCGCCGCCGGGCGCGGCGGTGAAGATCCTCACGCATCTCGCCGTCCGCGAGGATGCGCATGTGCTCTATGGATTTTGCACTGCCGGCGAGCGCGACCTCTTTCGCCTGCTCCTTCACCATGTCACCGGTGTGGGGCCGAAGATCGCGCTCGCGGTGCTCAGCGGTCTCTCGGTGGAAATGTTCAAATCCGCCGTGGTGGCGGGGGATACCGGAACGATCTCGAAGATCAGCGGAGTGGGCAAAAAAACCGCCGAGCGAATTGTGCTCGAGCTGAAAGACAAGGTCGGCGTCGCCGCTGAGTGGGAGGCCTCCAGCGCGAAGAATGCCCCGAGCCAGGAGGATGTTCGCTTGCATGATGCCGTGCTGGCTTTGATTTCCCTCGGTTACAAACAGGTCGAGGCCCACAAGGCGATTCGCGCTGTGATGAAGACGGGGGATGAAATGCCGACATCCGAGGAGTTGATCCGCCAGGCGCTGAAAATCCTCTCATGAGTCCGCTTGAATCGGCCCGTGCCGTCCGCGCCGCCATGCCCGAGGGCGGTCTCTTTCATGAAAAGGAATGGCGCATCGCCCCGGCTCCCTTTGCGCTGCCGGATGGACTCGCGCCGGAACTCGAAAAGCTCGGCTATCGCCTCATGCTTTTCCTCCGAGCCTGCGACCAGCTCTACCGCCAGAGCGTGAAAGGCCGCCAGCCTGCTTGGGTGGCCGATCTCCTCGATGCGGGCAAGCCACCGGAACTCGTGGCTTTCCAACGCGAATGCGGACTCGCGGGCGACATTCCCCGCGTTATTCGGCCGGACTTGGTTCTCACCGAAGACGGCTTCACCATCGCCGAGATCGATAGTGTTCCCGGCGGAATCGGCCTCACGGCTTGGCTCAACAAAACCTACGCCGGGCTGGGATTTGATGTCCTGGGCGGGGCTGACGGCATGCTGCGCGGATTCTCGGAAATCCTGCCCGGGGGTGACATCGTGGTCTCGGAGGAGGCGGCTACCTACAGGCCGGAAATGGAATGGCTCGTCGGCGAGTTGAATGTGACCTCACCGAAGTGGCGGGTTGTGGATGGCTCCGCGAGGGATGACTGGCAGCAGCGGATTTATCGTTTTTTCGAACTCTTCGATTTGGCCAATGTGCCTGCGTCGCCTGGCATCATGGACGGCGTTCGTGCCCGCTCGATCCAGGTCACTCCGCCGTTCAAGCCTGCTTTGGAAGAGAAGCTGTGGTTCGCCCTTTTTTGGATGAAGCCGCTTGAGGACTTCTGGCGTCGTGAACTCAGCGAGCGCGCGTTTTTAGCACTGCAAAAAGTGATCCCCTACACATGGTTGGTCGATCCGGAGCCGCTGCCGCGTCACGCGGTTCTTCCGAGACTCGAGGCGCATTCGTGGGACGAGGTCGCGAAATTCAGCCAGAAGCGCCGGAATTTTATTTTGAAAGTGAGCGGATTTTCCGAACGGGCGTGGGGGTCGCGCGGTGTGGTTGTCGCAAGTGACCTGCCGCAGAAGGAATGGCAGACCGAGTTGGAATCCGCCTTGGCGGCTTTTCCCTCGCAGCCTCACATCCTCCAGGTTTTTCATACAGGGAGGCTCTTCGATGCCGAATACTGGCTTCCTGAAAACGCCGGCCTACAGAGAATGCGTGGACGGGTGCGCCTGTGTCCATATTTCTTCGTTGGCGAAAAAACAACGCAACTCGGCGGAGCGCTGGCCACTATCTGCCCGGATGACAAAAAGCTCCTTCACGGAATGCGCGATGCCATTTTGGCCCCTGTCGCGTGACCGGCCTCAGGGCTTCAGCCGGCGTGACAGGTCGCGCAGGGCGCGGGCGAGCAAGGGATCGCTGATCCTCAACAGCGCGCGGTAAACCGGCAGCACAACGCGGCGGCGGACGAATCGCTCGGGCCAGTGTGGCAGCAGGGTCGCGACACGAAGCGGGAAGAGTTGCAGCGTGCGGCCATCCTCCGTGGGGCACTGTGTGCGGTAACCGCGATCAATCGTTCCGATGGCCCCCGCTTCCTCTGCCGCTTCCATGAGGGCAACTTCTTCGAGTGACATCCCGGATTCCAGATGTCCCTTGGGAATCAACCAGCGGGCGCCCGAGGAGCTGGTAATGAGAACAATGTGGAGCACGCCTTTTTTAAAAAGAAACGGGACCGCGCCGGCTTGGACATCCGGGTTGCCTGATGTCGGAACCCCGTGCAGGGCGATCTGGCGGAGGGAGTCGGCGGCCGAAAGTTCCCTTCCGAGGAACGAGGGTTTGCGGAAACTCCGTGCGTCGGCGGCGGTGCCGAAGCGGATGCGCGCTGTGACAAGCGGAGCGTGGGTGTCTTGAAAGACATCGATTTCGATTTTGGATGAGCCGTGGGGGAGTTGCTGGCGGATCACCTCGACGCAGTGCGTTTCCGTTTCTTTCCAAAGCTCCTCAAAGGCCGCCTGCGCGATGGGGACAGATCCAAGGATATTGCCGTTTTCGGGGTGGTTGAGAACCAACACCCCGTATTGGCGGCCCGTCTGCAGGATCCACACCTCCCGCGTTCGCTCTTGGGAAAGGCATCCCATTCTCACGCGGCACGAGGGCAGTCTTGTGAGAGGCGGCAGTGCTCCCTCGACGAGAAAAAGGCGTTCCGATTTGCGTGCAGTCATGGTCTGGGTTCAGGCGTTCAATTGATGCCTGTATGGACGGGAGTCAAGTCCACCCTTGCTCTATTTTTCCTCTTTCGGCGCGAGGGATGCAGCCCGCCGGGCGTTGGCGCCCCGGGAAAACCGATCCAGCGAAGCGCATAATTTTTCGCGGAGCGCGGCATGTTCGTGGTGGAGGCTGCCGATGAGCCCGCCGAGGGAGAGTGCCAGGCGGGTGTCGCCGGATTCCAAATGCCGCCCGGCGTGTTGCAGGAGGTAATCCTGCTGCAGCGATGTGTCGTTGTAGCGGCCGAGACGGTTTTGGAGTTTCGATAACCCGGAGGCGAGGAGATCCACCGAGTCCGGCGCGAAGAGTTGGCCGAAACACTCCAGCAGGTAGCGCATTTTTTTGCAGTCGATGCGAATCGAGTGGATCATCGAGTCCGGAGTTTCGGAAGTGATCGATTTGCTGGTTTTGCGAATGCGGCGGAAGCGTTTGTAAATCCGCTCGCCAGCGACCTCCAGAATTGGACGCGCGGAGTTCGGGGA
>JBIIUB010000018.1:0-35155 GCA_044340205.1 Terrimicrobiaceae bacterium | reverse complement strand
TGGAACGCTGATAAGCCACTTCTCTGATGGACGGTGCGCGCCAGACTTCGCCGCCGTGCTCTTGGAGCATAAAAAATCGGGCGGCCTCTGGGCAGTGAATACTGGTCGCAGTCTCTGGCACGCCATCGAGGGCGTGGAAAAATTCCAGCCACCCGTGCAGCCGGATTTCCTGCTTACGAACGAGAGGGAAATTTTTCACCGAACTCCGGATGGTCGCTGGGTTCCTGAGCATGGGTGGAACGAGACATGTTATAAGAGGCACGACGACCTCTACGCGCGGTCGACGCATATTTTTGACCGAATCCGCCTGCTGGCCGAGGGGCATCCGGGCATTAACCTCTCGGAGGAGAATGGCCAACTGGCTGGGGTGATCACCTCAGATGAGCAAGTGATGCATGAATTTGTCTCCTTTCTGGAAACCGAGCGCCTCAAGCAGCCGGAGTTTTCTTACCAGAGGAATACGATCTACCTGCGGTTTGCCCATACCGACTACCACAAGGGCTCGGCGCTCGGGGAGCTTTGCCGGATTCTGCAGATTTCCGCGAGCGATGTCCTCGCAGCAGGGGATCATTTCAATGATATCCCGATGCTCGATGGCCGATATGCCGAGCATCCCTGCTGTCCTTCGAATGCGATTCCCGAGGTGCGTGCGATTGTTCAAAAAGCCGGCGGCCATCTGGCCTCGAAACCAGCCGCCGAGGGTGTGGCCGAGTCCTGGCATTTTTTCCAAGCGAACCGCCAGCCATGAATGCCGCGCTTCTTCGGAAATTCCGCAAAAAATTCGGCGCCGACCGTGTGCTGGATGATGCCCCGGCTCTCTATGCCTCCGACAAATGGTTCGCCAAGGGCACACCGGCCGCAGTGGTTTTTCCTGCCAATACCGAGGAGACGGCATTCGTTCTCCGCGAGGCTTATCGATCGGGCATACCGGTCACGCCGCGCGGTGCCGGCTATGGGTATGTCGGCGGCTGCACCCCCGTGCAGGGCGGCATCGTGCTCTGCATGGATCGAATGAACCGGATTGTTGAGATCAACACGCGCGATTTCGTGGCCGTGGTCGAGCCGGGGGTCATCACGGGAAAACTCCAGGAAGCTGCCCGCAAAAAAAATCTCTTCTATCCACCCGACCCCGCCAGTCTCAAGGATTGCAGCATAGGCGGAAACATCTCCACCAACGCCGGTGGTCCGCGCTGCCTGAAATACGGCGTGACCCGCAGCTACATTCTTGGCCTCACGGTCGTGTTGCCGGACGGCAAAGTTGTGACCTGCGGCGGTCGCACCCACAAAAACAAAACCGGCTTCGACTTGGTTGGACTTTTCACGGGATCCGAGGGCCTTCTCGGCGTCGTCACTCAGGCCACACTGCGGCTGCTGCCGCTCCCGCCAGCGCGTGCCGTGCTTTCGGCCGGGTTTGCATCCATCGAGGCGGCATCCCGCGCGATTCAGGATGTCTTTGCGGCAGGTTTTCTCCCGGCGGCTTTGGAGGTCGCAGATGATTTCACTTTAAATGCCGCGCGAGCCTACAGCCCCTCGGCAAAATTCCCGCCCGGCAAGGCGCAGGTGATTATCGAAGTGGACGGCCAGCCTGCCAGCGTGCGCTCCGAGGCAGCGGATCTCGAAAAACTTCTGAAAAAATCCGGCGCTGCTGGCATTCAAAAAGCCACTACACCCGACGCCTGCGAAGCCCTCTGGGGCCTGCGGCGCCTCTACTCGCAGTCCCTCAAAGCCACCGGACTCAAGAAACTCAACGAAGACATCGTCGTGCCGCGCGGGCGTTTGGTGGACCTCATGAAATTCGCCGCCCGACTCCAGAAGCAATACGGCTTCCCTCTCGCCTGCTTCGGCCATGCTGGGGATGGCAATATCCATGTGAACATCATGGTCGAGAACCCGGATGATCCAGCGGTTCAAAAAAAATCGGCGGCTGCGTTGGACGCGCTTTTCACCCAAGTTCTCGCCTGGCAGGGAGCGATCACCGGCGAGCACGGCATCGGCCTCGCCAAAAAACCCTGGTGGCAGCAGGCCCTATCCGAAGAAACGCGGGCTCTCCACCAAACGCTGAAGAAAGCCCTCGACCCGGCCGGCCTCCTGAATCCCGGGAAATTTGTGTAAAGGCTGGCTTGCGTGAGGCCCCTTTGAGGGCTCAGGAGGTAACCTGAGGCTTCGCTGGCGGCGGCTGCATGATGATCTTCTGCGTTTGCTCTATTGCTTCTTGGCTATCCCGATTTTCTTGAAGCCAGCGGTCAAAGACCGTGACAGCTTCGACGCGTGACATGATATCTTGGGAATTGAGCAAAAGAATGCGCTCTGTGATATCGCGGAAATCGACGCGCACTTTGCCGTCCGTCAACAATTGAATGACAATATTCAGGCAGAGGCTGTTGGAATCACCGATCCGAATGAGATACTCGGAGATTTTATCCGCAAGGCTGAGCGGTGGGCCTCCAGAGGTGTCCCACTCCTCGATCACATCCAGCCCATCAAATTTTCTAACTCCAACGCGAATGAAAATCTGGGAAGCTGACTTGATCGGTGCAGGCATGATTTTCAAGAAAACAGGTTTCCTTTACGCCAAACGCAAGGCTTTTTAAGTCAGGATTTTGATGTAGGCTTTTTGGCGCAGAGTATCGAGCCAGCGCTGCTGCACTTTCATGCGCTCTTGTTGCATGAGATTGCGCTCGATTTCATCGCGAACCTCGCCAAGTGGCTTGACGGAAGAGTTTTTACGGGCTTCCACATACAGGATGTAAAAGGAGTCGCCGATGTGGATGACCGGGCTGATGCCGCCGGCTTTGAGGGCGAAGGCGGCTTGTGTGAGTTTTTCGTTGAGGGTGTTCCGCTCGATCCAACCCCAGTCGCCGCCGGTGTCGCTGGTGCTTTCATCCTCGGAATACATCTGGGCCATGCGCTCGAATTCCGCGCCTCCGGCGAGTTTTTGCCGGATTTCCTCTGCGGTTTGTTTCTTGTCACCTCCGGAGCCGATGTCGTCACTATTTCCCTCGCGGAGGACGATCATGCGAAGTTTGACCTGTTCCGGCAGGGAATAGGCTGCACGGTTTTTATCGTAAAAATCCTGAACTTGCTTGGGAGAGACGACAAAGTTGTCTGTGATCTTGGCCTGGCGCATGGCCTGAACGATGATCTTTTCTTTTTCGATCTCTTTAAAGCGCGTGAGGGTGTAGCCCTGCGCTTGCAGTGTTCTGACGAAGGCTGCGCGGTCGCCGCCGAATTCCTCGCGAATGATTGTCTGCACGCGGTCGTCCACGACATAATCGGGGATGTTCGCTCCCTTTTCCTGCATTTTGCTGAACTCCTGCAAAATGAGTTGGCGGTCGACGAGGTCCTTTAGGGCAGCGAGTCTCATTTCCTTGACCTTGTCTGCCAAGTCAGGACCACGGTAAGACTCGCGCATGGCGCGCTCACGGGCACCGATGAGCTCACGCACTTGTGAAATTGTGATCACATCATTGTTCACGATGGCAGCCACGCCGTCGATGACCTCGGCCTGCTGGCACTGTCCGGAGGGGATGGATACGATGGCAGCAAGGCAGGCAGCGGAAATGGCAAAAAATCGTCTCATCGGCTTGGCATCGTTTCGAGGAAGCTCAACACGCTGCGAAGCCTAAAATTCGGCTCGGGAACCGTCAAGCGGGGAAACCGACCGCCGATCAATACATAGCTGCCGCCACGGGTGAGCATGATTTTTTCATCCTTCACCTCGACCTGGCTGATGCGGCGCTGCGAGGCTTCGATGCGGATCGCCGCGCAGAGCAGGGCATTCTCCAGTGCGTCGGGGAGCGGACCGAATCGATCGCGCCATGCCACACGCAGAGCATCCGCCTCGGCGCGCGTTCCGACCTCCGCCAGACGCCGGTAGGCTTCGATCCTTAATTTCGGCTCGCCCATGTAGGCATGCGGGACAAAAGAGGGAATGCCGCCGGATTTGATGAACTCGCCCTCCTCGGTAACCAAAAAATCAAAACGCAACGCGGTGGTGGCACCGAAGGATTTCTGGCCCTTCACGGAATCCACCGCGCGACGGAGCATTTTGCAGTAGAGATCAAAGCCAACGGAAATGATGTGCCCGCTTTGCTCGGTGCCAAGAAGATTGCCCGCGCCGCGAATCTCCAGATCGCGCATGGCGATTTTAAAACCCGATCCCAGTTCCGAGTATTGCTTGATCGCTGAAACCCGCTTGCGAGCGGCGCCGACGGACATCAATTCGCGCGGCAGGAGCAAGTAGGCGTAGGCTTTTGTTCCAGAGCGCCCGACGCGACCGCGAAGCTGATAAAGATCCGCGAGGCCGAAGCGGTCGGCGCGATCGATGATAATCGTGTTTGCATTGGGAATATCCAACCCGCTCTCAATGATAGTCGTCGAAACCAGAATATCCGCCTTACCAGCCACAAAGCTCTGCATGACGCCTTCGAGTTCCTTTTCCTCCATCTGCCCATGGCCGACGATGACACGCGCGCCATCGCAGAGTTCGCGAATCCTCGCCGCGACGCGCTCGATCGTTTGAACCCGGTTGTGCAAAAAATAAATCTGCCCACCGCGCGCGAGTTCGCGATTGATGGCGTCGCGGATGACGCGCTCGTCGTAGCCGCAGACGATGGTTTCGACCGGTTGGCGATTCGGCGGCGGGGTTTCGATCACGGACATGTCTCTCGCGCCCATGAGCGAGAGGTAGAGCGTTCGCGGAATCGGAGTCGCCGAAAGCGTGAGCACATCGACGAGGCGGAATTTTTCCTTTAGCGCATCCTTGTGCTTCACGCCGAAGCGCTGCTCCTCATCGACTACGACAAGGCCGAGATCCTTGAAAACGACATCGGAGGAAATGACGCGATGCGTTCCGACTACAATATCAACACTTCCTTCACCGAGCGCCTTGATGACCTTTTTCTGTTCCGCTGCGGAGCGGTAGCGACTGAGGAGTTCTATCGTAACCGGATACTCGCTCATGCGCTCACGGAAATTCTGCCAGTGCTGCTGAGCCAGCACAGTCGTAGGGGCGATGATCACAGCCTGCTTACCGCTCGTCACCGCTTTGAAGGCCGCTCGGATGGCGACTTCGGTTTTCCCAAAGCCGACATCGCCGCAAATCAAGCGATCCATCGCGCGGTTTGACTCCATGTCCGTCTTGGCATCCCGGATCGCCTTGATCTGGTCTGGCGTCTCGGTGAATTGAAACGAACGCTCAAACTCCTGCTGCCAGTGGGAGTCCGGCGGGAACGGGTGGCCCTCCGCCGTCTCGCGCTCGGCCTGCACCTTGAGCATGCGGGCGGCGTATTGGTAGATGCCCTGAGTGGCTTTTTCCTTCGCTTTTTTCCATCGCGCGCCGCCGAGCTCGGACAGCTCGGGATATTTGCGGCCGAGCCCCACATAGCGCGAGACCTGCCAAGCCTGATCCAGCGGCACATAAAGGCGGGCGCTGTTGGCGAATTCCAGCACCAGCACTTCGCCTTCGCCGTCGGGCGATTTTTCGAGCCCCTCATAGCGACCGATTCCATGGTCGAGATGCACCACGAGGTCGCCCGCCTCGAATTCCGAAAAATCCATAACCGCCCGGCCGGCCCGAACCCGCTCGCGACGCAAAGCCGCCCGGTGCGCGCGCTGGCTTGCCGAGCGGCCAAGCACCTCGGACTCCGCAAGGAGCGCCAACTTCGCCTGCGGGCACACGAATCCGCGTGTGGCCAGCGAAGTGAGAAAGACCAGGTTCGAGGTGTCGAAATCGAAGTCCGACGCCATCTCACGAAACCGCTCGCCCTCCCCTTCGTTCACGCAAGCGAAGGCAATCGTCCAACGGTCGGCTGCCCAACTGTGGAGCTGATTGAAAAACCGGTCGCGCTTGGTTTCATTCAACACCAGATCGCCAGCTCCGAGATCGCCGAAAGGCGGTGGATAGAACACCGCTGCGGCTTTCGTCGCTTCACCGCCACTTCCGATGCCGAGGCCTTCGAATTCCGCGTCCGGCTCGATCATGATGACGCGATCCTTCGGCCCGAGATAATCGCGCAGAGTGCCCCCAGCAGCTTCTGTGCGTCCGGTATAAATTTCCGTTTCAGCCACCTCGCCGACCGAGCCTTGGGTATCAAGGTCGAATTCGCGGAGGGAATCGATTTCCAGATCGAACCACTCGAGCCGCACCGGGCGCTGCTGCTGCCAGGAAAAGACATCCAGGATTCCGCCGCGCTGGGCATACTGTCCACGGGCCGCCACTTGCGGAGCGGAGCCGTAGCCGGACTCTTCGAGGCGCGCGATCACCTCCTCCAGCGGCACATTCTGGCCTTTCTCCAAGGTAAAAACCCCTTGCTTCACAGAGCCGAGTGCGGGCGTCGCAGAGTCCCATTGTGCGGCATGGATCACCACCACCTCGTCACCACCGCCGCTGCGGGCAAGCGTTCGTAGCAAATCCAAGCGCTCGGACTCGGTTTCCGCATCCGGCAGCGCCTCGGCATTCGGAATTTCCAGATCGGGAAAAAGCCTTACCCGTCCGCACCATGCCGCAAGCTCGGCGGCGAATTCCTCCTGGCTTTTCACATCGCGGCACACGACCCACACGCGCCCCTTCATTTTTCCAATAAGCAACGCCGCCACGAAAGGCTGCGCCGCTTCGGCGATTTCAGGAACGAGCGATCCCGGCTTGGCCTTCAGAAGTTTGGCCACCGAGGGATTCGATTCCGCCTGATTTAAAAAGGACTCAAGCGGCGAAAATGTCATCGAAGTATTTCTGCTGAATGCCAGCGGCTTCATCCGTCAGAGGATGGCCATCCAACTCCCACACGGAGCGAATCCCAATGCGGCTGTTTGTAAGAAATGCGGCACTGCAGCGAGCTACATCCCGGCTCTCCAAAATCCCCTCGCTTGCCCCCAGGCATCCGAGCACCCACGCGCGCACTGCGCCATCCCGCGCGCCGGTCTCCAGCGCCGGAGTGATCCATGCCCCGTCGATTTTTAGAAACACATTCGCCATGGCGGCTCCGACGAGCATTCCGGCGGGATTGAATACCAACGCCTCGTCGCAACCGACGCGTTTGGCGTGTTCCAAAGCTTCGATATTTTGCCAGTAGTTGCCGGACTTCCACCCTCCCGGCCTCGGCAGATACGGCGCGGCGGAGGACATGACCCTGAACGCCGGCAAATTCCAACCCACCTCGGCCAGATCGAACACCGCATAGACATTTCCCTCGAAGGCATCGCAGGGCGCACCCGGACCCGCCGTTACATAGAAGCGCAAGAGCCCCGTCCAAAGCCTCGAAAAATCAAACTCCGGCAGCGGCTGCAAATCCAGTCCGCAAGTCCCGGCCGCGCGTCGCAACCGCTCCAGATGCTCACCCAAAAGCAAAGGCCGACCGGCCACGACTGTGATCGTCTCGAACACGCTCATTCCATAACGAAACCCACGGTCCGCCAGTGGCAGGGAATCCTCCGGTTTCCAAACGCTCCCGCTTTGTTTCCAGGTCAACATTCACTCCTCCTCTTCCTCAATCGCGCTGTTGCGGTCGAGGCGTTTTCGGAGCGTGGCGCGGGTGATGCCGAGCATCTTGGCGGCGCGCACTTGATTGTCGCCGGTTTTTTGCATGGCGCGGAGGGTGAACTCGCGCTCGATCCAAGGTAGGAGTGGCAGGGACGAATCTTCCGCAGCGGCTTGGAAGAGAACTTCCACTGCGCGGTCTTTCGGCATGAGATCGAGCGAAGCGTCATCGCGTTTCGCCGCCTCGGGAGCGGCGGCACCGAGCGGGATATCCTTCGGCAAAAGAATGTCGGCAGTGGATAGAACGGCCGCGCGTTGTAGCGTGTTCTCGAGTTCGCGCACATTTCCGGGCCAAGGATAGGACTCGAGGACGCGCACGGCCTCCTCCGTGAGCTTAAGCGGGGGCGTGTGCGTGCGATTGGCGATTTTTTGAAGGAAATATTCGGCGAGCAAACGGATGTCATCGACGCGCTGGCGAAGCGGCGGAATGTGGATTCGCACGACATTGAGCCGGTAGAAAAGATCCTCTCGGAAGGTGCGCTTGGCCACCTCCTCTTCGAGGTTGCGGTTCGTCGCGCAGACGATGCGGACATCCGTATGCAGCGTTTCGTTGCCGCCGACGCGGGAGAAGGTTCCCTCCTGCAGAACACGGAGTATTTTGCTTTGCACTTGCAGAGGCATTTCACCGATTTCGTCCAAAAAAAGCGTGCCCTTGTTGCATTGTTCGAAGCGCCCGACCCGCTGTGTCGCCGCGCCAGTGAACGCGCCTTTCTCGTGACCAAAGAGCTCGCTCTCGAGGAGGTTTTCCGGGATGGCGGCGCAATTGATCGCAAGAAAGCTTCGGTTGCTGCGGGCGCTGTAGTTGTGAATCGCACAAGCGACGAGCTCCTTGCCCGCGCCGCTCTCGCCGGTGACCATCACAGCGGCGTCGCTGCCGGCCACGCGGCCCACCATTTTGAAAACCTGCTGCATGGCCTCGGAGCGGCCGACAATTTCATCACGGTGCTGCTCAACAGTGAGCTGCGGTTTGAAAGCATTGGCGGAGCGCAGTTCCGCAGCCGCAAGGAGCGCGGCATCGGCTACGACTTTGAGGTTGAAAGGGAGTTGTTCCTTCCGCACGAAATCAAAGGCCCCCATTTTCATAGCCTCGATCACTGATTGCGTGGTGCCGAACGCGCTGGTGAGGATGACCATGGCATTCGGCGAGTGCTTGCGAATCCTCGCCAGCAACTCCATGCCGGTGAAGGGGTGCAAATTCATCTCGGCGAGCACGAGTTCGGGCTCCTCCATGCAGAAGGTCTTGTAGCCCGCATCGGAGGATTCCTCCGTGAGAACGCGTGCGGTTTTGCTTTGGAGTTGGTGTTTCGCCCAATCCAAAAAGTCGGTGTCCCTATCCACCAAAAGAATCGTCTGCTGCTTTGCCATTGCCCTTGTGTCTTTTAATTCAACATCAGCTCTCCCACGTGCGAAAGCGATTTTTTGACATCGCGTCCTTGATTGCATGCCCGCTCCCGCTTTTGATGGAAGACCATGACTCAGGTTAGATTGTTTTTTCTCAGCTTGGCGGCGTGCCTCGCGGCATTGCCCACTGCAACCGCCGGTCTGCTCGACGACCTGACCCGCGAGCAAAGAGCCGAACTCGAGAAGGGCGATCTCGTCGTCCTCGAGCAGGATATTACCGGAAAACCTTGGCCGAGGGTTCGCATCTACAAAAAAATTCAAGCCACACCTGAGCAGGTGGCGGGTGTTTTTTTTGACTACAATCACGCCAAGACATTCATACCCGATGTGCTCGAATCCAGAATTTCCAAAAAAATCTCTCCGGGCGTTATGGAGGTGGATTACCAAGTCGAGGTGCCCATTCTTGCGAACGAGGCCTACACGGCGCGGAATGAAATGAAAGCGCTCGGCGAAGGCTACCAAGCCTCCTGGACACTCCTCCGCGCCCTCCAAACAAAAGCCGCCGAAGGCAACTTGACTATCGAGCCTTTTGAAAACGGCACTTCTGTGATTCGATACACCAATCTCGTGACTCCAAGCTCCGGCATGGCAAAAATCCTCAAGCTCCCGGCCATGGCCCGAATGCAAAAAACCGTCCTCGCCATCGGCCAGAAGGTCGAACAACAAAAATCAAAAAATCCGGCGGCACTCGCCGCACAAGTTGCACGCCTGCACGAGGCCATGGAATCCTCGTCCGCGACGGACACCCAAAAACCCTGATGCAAAAATCCAACCGCGCCGCACTCGGCATTATTTTTCTCACAATTTTTATCAACATGGTGGGATTCGGAGTCGTCATTCCCGTGTTGCCCTTCTACGCCGAGCGGTTCGGTGCGACTCCGTGGGAGATCGGTTGGCTCTTTGGCATTTTCTCGCTCATCCAGTTCTTCGCCGCGCCGGTCTTTGGCCAGATATCCGACCGCTTCGGACGCCGCCCCGTGCTCATCATTAGCACACTCGGAACCGCTTTGGGTTTCACCATCATGGGCATCGGCCACTCGCTCACGATGCTGTTCGTGGGGCGGATCATCGATGGCATCTCCGGCGGCAGCATCGGCACCGCGCAAGCGTATGTCGCCGACATCACATCCCCCGAAAACCGCTCGAAGGCGATGGGCCTCATCGGAGCGGCATTCGGCTTGGGTTTTGTTTTCGGTCCCGCACTCGGAGGCGCGACGGCGTCGTGGTTTGGTGAATCCGCTCCGCTCTACTTGGCCGGAGCACTTGCCCTCGCGAATGCCGCGCTGATCTTTTTCGTGCTTCCCGAGTCTTTGCCGAAAGAAAAGCGCGGCTCCAAAAAAGAAAGCCTCTTCCCGGCCATCCTGCAGCATGTCCGCACCGGGCCCTACTTCACGACTGTGGCGACTTATTTTATTTTGATCGCGGGCTTTTCCATCATGACAGCCGTCTTCGCGCTTTTCGTAGCCCACCGCTACGAATTCAACTCCGCACAGACCGGTTATGTTTTCGCCATGCTGGGAGTCATCGGCGTCGTCATCCAAGGCGGACTCATCGGTCGCTTGGTGAAAAAATTCGGCGAAGCGCGCTTGGCTACGGCTGGAGCGGCCATCCTCACCGGCAGCCTCTTTGCGATGCCCTTCACCGCCAGCATTCCCATGCTCCTGCTCGCCTGCGCCGGAATCGCTACCGGCAACAGCCTGCTCAGCCCAACTCTCTCCGGCATCGCCTCGCGCAATGTGGACTCCGAATGGCAAGGCCGCGCCCTCGGAGTCCTGCAATCTGCCGGCAGCCTCGCCCGATGGATCGGACCCGTCCTCGGCGGCTGGCTACTGACATTTGATCTGGAAAAAAATATCGCAGCCTATGCGCAGACCCCCTTCTGGGCCGCTTCCGGACTGTTGCTGCTAACCTTCCTGCTCTGCCTGCGGCTCCCGCAGAAATCTTAAATCCCGCGCCGGTTGATGATTTTGTTATCATCGTTGAGAACGATGACCTTCGGCGTGTGCGACTTGATCTCCTCCGGAGTGAGCTGGACAAATGTCATGATCGTCAAGCGGTCCCCCGTTTTCCCCAAATGCGCCACCGCGCCATTTAGCACAATGCTCCGGCTCCCGCGCGGAGCCCGAATGGCATAGGTCTCGAAGCGATTGCCATTGGTCTGATTGCCCACGAGGATTTTTTCATAGGGCGTGATGCCCGCCTCCTCGAGGAAATCCTCATCAATGGCCATGCTGCCTTCGTAATTCACATCCGCATCCGTAACGATGGCGCGGTGGATTTTCGAACCGAGAATGACTTTCAACATGTCCGAGACTTTAGAGCGGCGGCGCGGAAGATCAATCCTGATGGAGAATTTCGAGACCAGCTATGCATGGAGAAGTCCTCCTAGGTTCGGCCCCAAAGTTGCACCTCCGCAATCATGCCGACTTGCCCCATGTCCATTTTTTCGCCACGGCCGATGACTCCTTCGAGCGCTTGGCCCGTTGTCGCCGCCGACCTTGTTGCTTCAATTGTGCAATCGGACTCAACGCTGTTTCCGGCAGGAGGGCCTCGAAGCGTTCGAGCAAATCGAGCACACGGCAGACTCTCAGAAATCCGGATAGTTGCGTCGCCACCTCGCCGGATTCCAGACGCTGCAGCGTGCTCTTGGAAACGCCAGCCTCATCCGCGAGTTGGATCTGGGTCAGATTCCTGTCCAGCCTTGCGGCAGCCAAGCGACTGCCTAATTCTCTAAGAATCGCCTCGTCCGTTAGCGTCTTTACAATCTTCACAACGCATCGAAAGTGATGCGCTAAACCAAAAATGTCAATTAGCGCATCAAAAAAGAGGCGCTACAATGCCGCTCCAACCCGTCGCAGCGCGATAGTTTTTGACCAACTATTTTTTTCCGAGGACTTCGAGGTAGGTGATGCCGGTGGTTTTGCGGGTTTCGGGGTCGATGCGTTCGACTCGCATTTGTTTGAGCATCCACTGGCCGTCGATTTTCTGGGCGGAGATAACTTCAAAGCGTTTCACGAGGCGGCCGGTGGGGTCATAGCCTTCGATGCGGAGGAGGGCGGCGGATTGTTTATCGATCCACACGCGGACGACGCCGTATTGGGAAGCACCGCGCGGGGCGGGGATTTCGATCTTCCAAGCGTCGCGCGAGCGAACGGTCTCGGATTCCAGAAGGCGGGGATTTTTCCAGTAGAGAAAACGGAGGGCGAGATCCTCGTAGGTGATCAGTCCGCCCCGGACAGAGTCGTCGAATTTGGAAATCGGAACCGCCATTTGCATGCCGTCGCGGCGCTCTTCGAGCGTGGACTCGCTCTCGCCAAGCCGCAGAAGAATATCCTGCTGCGGGCCGCTAAATCCATAACGCACGGCGCCCGCGCCGACTTCGATGACAAAGGGCACTTTCACCGAACCGGCCCGAAGCTGGGCTTCAAGAGTGATGCCCTCGCCCATAGGATTCATGCGAGTGGCAGCGAGGATTTCCTCCGCTGCGGGCTCGTCGGCGATGATCACACCTAAACAAAAAAACAATGCCACCAGGATGCTTGCGAATCTCATGGCTCGATTCAAACCGCCAAATCCAGTGGCAGATCGGTGAGGTCGCGCAGTCGACGCCCACCCACTATGGTTTGAAGCATTTCGTAAGCATCGGGGAACTCGTCTTTATCAACCGATTCGATCAACTCGGGAAGCGCGATATGGTAAACACAATCGATGTCGCCGGTGCCGAGGGCAACCGAAGCCAAACGACTCGGAAGGCACTCGGCTGTAACAATGACGAGGTGCGGCACTCTTCCCTTCCGGTTGCGAATCAAATTGAGAGCCTCCGAGCGGGCGTTTTGCGCCCTGTCACTGCGGAAAGTGAATTTGCAGGAAATGCAGGCGTGGAGCATCGGATGGCTGTTGACCACTTGGCGAAGCGGTGTCCGGGAGGCAAGTTCACCGCCCAGAAAGATGCCCGCTTCGTTGATACGGTCGTCCGTCTCAGGGGTTCGTGAGATCACAACATCGGGACTGATGGCATAGTCATTCCCCAATGCAGAGGCCAGCTCTCTGTTTTCAGAGCAGAAGCGCGCCAAGTCAGCCAGATGCCGGTATTGATCAAAGAGCGAGATCGCGGAGTCATCCCTAGCTGTGATGCGTTGCACATTCCAAAGACCGGGCCTCAAGTGCTCCAAAGCGCAAAAGGTCTTTTTAAGAAAACCGCAGACTAACTCTTCAAACAAATCGCCCTGTGACTGACCCGGCAGCTTTTTGTGGTTTTTCTGGATACCGATTTTCTGTGCCACGGCGTTAGAGATCGCAACACTGGCCCTATTGCTGAAATCCGCGTTGCTGACGGCGCGGACTGCCGAGCGCTGGGCTTTGTAGTCGTCGAAAGTTAGAAGATTCCTTGCGGCAAGTTCCCTAAAGAATCCGCGACGAGCTTTCTCAAGCACACTTTGCATTTTTTTCAGGATGGATGGATTCTTTAATTTTTGTTGCCACGACCTTGGCTACTGGCGGCGGGAATGCGTTGCCAATCTGACGATAGGCCGCAGTTTTTCCACCGGAGAATTCCCACTCATCGGGAAATCCTTGAATGCGAGCTGCCATGCGCACGGTGAGCTTGGGCATCCCAACAAATCCGCGCTGGGGGGCACGATCGGCAAGGGATTTTCCATCCACACCAAGTTGGGCCCATGCTTTTTTTGCTCTGGATGGTCCCAAATCGGCACCTCCATGTTTTTTGGATCCGCCCACAAGTGTGGGAGCAACTTCGTTGGCTTTTTGCGCCCATTCCAAGGCTCCCTCCCAGCCATCCAAGGACATCAAATCCACCAGAGCTTCTCCCACGGTCGGCGGACGCTTTCCATCCAAGAGAGGCATTGGAGGATAGAAACCACGAACGAAATCCTTGCGAAGCGCGACAACTACCACGCGTGGTCGGAGCTGGGGAACTCCATAGTCCGAGGCATTCAAAAGGAGCCAGTTGGCGACATAACCCAAGTCTGCCAGTTGGTTTTTAAGTTTGAACCGATAATCCTCAAAAATGGCGTCCAAAAAACCCCTGACATTTTCAAGCATGACAGCCCTGGGCTGACATTCTTCGACGATTCGAAGTGCCTCTGGAAAAAGATCACGCTCATCGGAACCCCCGAGTTGCTTGCCGGCTTTAGAAAATGGCGGACATGGAACACCGCCGGCCAAAAGATCGATTCCGCGGTATTCCTTGGCACAAAAATCACGCACATCCTTTTCAAAAACCCGCCAATTTGGGCGGTTTGTTCTTAAGGTCTGGCAGGCATGGCTATCAATTTCCACATGTGCCAAACACTGAAACCCCGCCCACTCCAATCCCAAGGCTTGTCCGCCAGCGCCAGCGCAAATTTCTATACAAGTGGGCAGAGTGGATTTCATAAACGGCTGGCAACTGGCTAACAGAATCCGTAGCCGAATCCAGATAGAATTCCAAGCCCGACAAACTTGACCGGCCAAAACATCACAATATTGTGATGCCATGAAGACCGCGACCGTGCGCGACTTGCGCTATGATTTTCCGAAACTCGAAGCCTGGCTGGCTGGAGGGGAGGATATTTTGATCACGAAGCACTCGAAGGCGGTGGCGAAAATCTCGCGCGCCACGGAGACTCCCGCTGCAAAACTGCCGCCGCATCCGGATTACAGAGCCCGCTTGAAGCGCATCTGGGGCGACCGGGTATTCACTCAGGCCGAGGTGGACGAGATGCGGGCGTTTGAAACGGGCGAGCCATGATTGCCTATCCGGATACAAGTTTCCTCTGCTCAGTCTACAGGAAGCAAATCCATACACCGGCAGCGCTCGCCTACAGGGAGGCCATGACCGAGCCCCTGCATTTCACCCGCCTTTTGGAATTTGAATTTCTCCAAGCCATCGAGCTGCAAGTTTGGCTCCACTCGTCGGATCGCAAAAAGGGATACTCGCGTCGGGAGGCGGACCAAATGATCGAGGACTGGGAGACGGATATCGCATCTGGCCTCAATAAGCTCGTGCCCTATGATTCGGATGCCGTCTTGCGGTTTGCTGGCGTTTACTCAAAAAAACGCACAGCGCAAGGCGGGCACCGGAGTTTGGACATCCTGCATGTCGCAACCGCCGTTCACCTCGCAGCCAAGGAATTTCTGACTTTCGATGGACGCCAGCGCACTCTGGCAAAGGACGCAGGTCTGAAATTGCCTTTGTAGAAAAGGGCCGCAGTGGGGACTTCTCCCCCCTCCCGTTCCGGGTTGTTGCTGGAACCTTGCTCCACCATGACTACGAACATCCACTTGATTCTTGAACGCGAACACCTCGAAAATCTCATTCCGCTTTTTGAAAAGCAGGGCGTCACGGATGAGATTCTCGACACCATCACGGACGAGGATTTGCGAACCTTGGGAGTCGAAAAGCTCGGCGAGCGCCGCCGGGTTCTTCTGGCATTCGGCGAGGGGTCCGGCGGCCCGTTCGACCTCACCGCAATGGCACAGGTCGGCGGCGGCTTCTTGCCACAGGACTCGGAATTCTCAGGACAGAAAGTGGACCCCTTCCGGATTGGAAAATATCCGGTCACGCAACTCGAGTGGGAGCGGGTCAGAATCTGGGCCATGGCGCACGGTTTCAAATTGGAAGCTGGCGAAGGAAACGGCAGCCGCCACCCGATCACCCATGTGAGTTGGTATGACGCCGTCAAGTGGTGCAACGCCAAGAGCGCCATGGAAGACCTCAAACCGGTCTTCAGCATCAATGGAAAAATCTACCAAAATGGGGAATACGGCCCCGATGGCTCAACGCTGGTCGAAATGAACCCCGCAGCGGATGGCTACCGCCTGCCAACCGAGATGGAATGGGAGTGGGCGGCGCGCGGAGGCACTTTGAGTCAAGGATACCAATTCAGCGGAAGCGACAACCCCGACAAGGTTGCGTGGCACGAAAAAAACTCGAACGGCGGAGCTCATCCCGTCGGGCAAAAACAACCCAATGAACTTGGAATACACGACATGAGCGGCAATGTGTGGGAATGGTGTTGGGACAAGGATGAGACCGGCTCGGCGTGTAGAATTCGTGGAGGAAGCTGGATGCAACTCGATGGACACGGAACGGTCGCCTATCGAGTCAGTCGAAGCCCGGACAGCCGATATACAGTGATCGGCTTCCGAATCGCGCGAAACATGTAGGGGAGAAAAAACTGCTCGGGGGGGGACTCGAACCCCCATGCCTTGCGGCATGCGCCCCTCAAACGCACGTGTCTGCCATTTCACCACCCGAGCGAGGATTGAAGAGCATAGAGGATTTGGAACGGGACGCAAGCCCGAATTTCGAGGGGAATGCTCTTGCCGCTGGAAGCAGGCAGAAACTACATTCGGGCTATGAAAATCTTGGTGACCGGCGGGGCCGGATTCATTGGCTCGCATGTGTGTGGCCGGCTCTTGCGTGAAGGCAGCGAAGTGACGGTGATCGATGATTTCAACGATTTCTATGATCCGGCCATCAAGCGGGCCAACATCGCGGCGCTTGGCAGCGGGGTGGCGGTTCAGGAAGGTGATATACGCGATCGAGATTTTGTGCGGCGGGTTTTCGCGGACGGGCGTTTTGACGCCATCATCCACCTGGCCGCGCGCGCCGGGGTGCGACCCTCGCTGAAGGATCCCCAGCTTTACATCGACACCAACATCACGGGCACGCACAACCTGCTGGAAGCGGCGCGGGAACAAGGCGTGGGCCGGTTTGTGTTTGCATCCAGCTCCTCGGTTTATGGGCTTTCGAAGGTCGTGCCCTTCAACGAAAATCTTGCCCTGCCTCAAACGCTGAGCCCCTACGCGGCGACCAAGATCGCTGGCGAACACATATGTGGAAACTACGCGCACCTCTACAAAATGCGGGTCGTGTGCCTGCGCTTCTTCACGGTTTACGGCCCGGGGCAGCGTCCGGATCTGGCCATCCACAAGTTCACCGATGCGATTCACCACGGCCGCTCGATCCCGCAGTTCGGCGATGGCTCCACGCGGCGCGATTACACTTACATCGACGACATCGTGCAGGGTGTGACGGGCGCGCTGCGCTACGAGGGACCGCATTTCGATATTTTCAATCTGGGAGAAAATCAAACCACCACCCTCTCGGAGCTGATCTCTGCGATTGAAAGCGCGCTGGGTAAAAAAGCCATCATCGAGCGCCTGCCGGAGCAACAGGGCGACATGCCGCTCACCGCAGCCGATATCACAAAGGCTCGCGAGCTGTTGGGCTACAACCCCCAGACGAAAATCCGCGAGGGCATTCCGAAGTTTGTGGATTGGTATTTGAACAAATGAAAGATGCCGTTGACATCGCCTCGGCGCTCATTCGCATTCCGAGTGTGAATCCCGATGGTGGCGATCCCGGCACGGATCAAACAGGCGAGGCGGCTTGCGCTTCGTGGGTGGCAGATTTTTTGCGCGGCTGCGGAGCGGAGGTTTCTTTGCGGGAAGTTTTGCCTGGACGCCCGAATGTCGTTGGACGCTTTCCAAGCCGCCGCGCTGCTGGTCGCCGGATTCTTTTGGCTCCGCATCTCGACACGGTGAGCGTGGCTGGCATGACGATCGATCCCTTCAGCGGTGAGGTGCGCAACGGGAAGCTTCTCGGACGCGGCGCCTCGGATACCAAAGGCACGGCCGCTGCCATGCTTTGGGCGCTACGCGAGGCGCGGGAGGTTTTGGCCGACTCCCCCTACGAAATTTGGTTTGCCGGGCTGGTGGGCGAGGAAGCGGGGCAGTTCGGCGCGAAGGCACTGGCGGCGCAGGAGAAATTTGATTTTGTGATGGCCGGCGAACCAACATCACTGGATGTCGTTCACACGCACAAGGGCTCGTGCTGGCTCCAGCTCCGCACCCATGGTCGGGCCGTGCATGCCTCCCAACCCGAGGCGGGAGAAAATGCCATTTACCAAATGATGGAGGCGATCGATTGCCTGCGGCAGGAGGGAATCCCCAAACTCGCCGCGAGTTCGAATCCCGTCCTCGGCACATCAACGCTCAGCGTTGGAACGATCCGTGGCGGTTCGAAGGTCAATATCGTCCCCGATTTTTGCGAAGCCTCGGTGGACATACGAATCATTCCCGGGATGGATCCCGGTTTCATCGTGGACCTGTTGCAACAGCGCGTGCCGAATATCGAAATCGACCTCAAGCGCTCGGAACCGCTCCACACGGATCCCTCGCACCCGATCATCTCGCAGTTGGAATCGCTGGGCTCGAAACTCGTGGGGGCGCCGTGGTTCTGCGATGCGGCAGTCTTCGCCTCGCACGGCTGCCCCTCCGTGGCCATCGGACCGGGCTCCATCGCACAGGCGCACACGGCGGACGAGTTCATCCGGGTCGCCGACCTCGAAGCGGGGGCGGATTTTTTCCTGCGCTTCCTGAAATCGCTCGCATAGCCGGGAGCATCAGCGTTCTTGATCTCTTTCCGGCGAAATGGAAGATTCGCCGCCATAAGCAAGGAATATTACAGTTGGGAAAAGGACTCCCGGGCCTCTGACAAACCTCTCTACGCCCGTAAAATCGTGTGGGTGCCGCTTGCGGTTCTCGGTGCGGGCGTTATTGCCGCGTGGATCGCCTTCGGTGTTCTCACACAGAAATACGAGGCGCGTGCGGATGAGTTCGACCTCACGCAAGTGAGCCAGATGGAGGCGGCATCGATCCTCTACGACCGCAAGGGCCGCGAGTTTGGGAAACTTTTCATTCAAAACCGTCAACCGGTTCCCTACGACCGCCTGCCGCCGATGCTGGTAAAGGCAGTGATCGCTGCCGAGGACAACCGTTTTTACGATCACGACGGGGTGGACTACATGGGCATCTTCCGCGCGGCCATAACGAACTGGCGCAAGGGCCGCATCGCGCAGGGGGCCAGCACGGTGACCCAGCAACTCGCCCGCAATTCCTTCGAGCTTCGCGAGCGCACCTACGAGCGCAAACTGGTGGAACTCTACCTCGCCTGGCGCATCGAAAAAAGTTTCAGCAAGAAAGAGATCATGGAGCACTACCTGAACCGCGTCTATTTCGGTAGCGGGTTCTATGGCGCTGAAGCAGCCTCGCAGGGGTATTTCGGAAAAAATGCCGCCGACATGACGATCGGCCAGTGCGCCAATCTGGCGGGACTCCTCAAGAGCCCCCAAGCGCTCTCGCCATTCAACAACCCCAACGACTCCACCGAATCGCGGAATTTCGTCCTCGGCCGCATGCGTGAGTTGGGATTCATCACGCGCAAGCAATACGAGGAGGAGCTCGCCTCGCCGCTCGGAACCGTGCAACGCACGAATCCCTTCAAAGTCAGCTACGCCATCGAGCTGATCCGGCAACAAGTCATCAAGGCTCTGGGCTTCGAGCGCGCGATGAATGGCGGATACCGCATCGACACGACATTGGATGCCGATTTGCAGCAGGCGGCCGACCGCGCCACGCGCGAGGTTTTGTTGAAAATCGAGCAACAGCAGGGCTACACGCACCCGACATTCGAGCAATACCGCGCAGCCACGAAAAAAATCGAGGACGCGATCAATCGCGGCAACATGTCCGTTAAAATGCCCGAACCGAAATACCTGCAAGGCGCCGCTCTGGTCGTGGAGAACACGGCGGGCGGAATCCTCGCACTCACTGGCGGACGGGATTTCAAGCACAGCGAATACAACCGCGCCCTCCAAGGAAAACGCCCCGCTGGCACGGCATTCACGCCCTTTGTTTTCGCATCGGCCTATGAGTCCGGCATCTTTCCCGGAGAGATCGTGCAGGATGCCTGCATCGACAACCGATATGTAATGGTCGGCGGCGAGACTGGTCTCCTCGGCGAGTGGGGAGTCGAGATCCAGGATAACGAATACGAAGGGCCCATGACCACGCGCGATGCGCTTGTGAAGGGCAAGAACGCCGCCACCGTGCGCCTCGGGATGCAAGTGGGTCTCGATGCTGTGAAAAAAACCGCAGCCGCTGCGGGCATCAGCTCGCCGTTGAGGGATTACTCGAACGCCTTCCTCGGCAGCAGCGAACTCAGCCTCGACGAACTCGTGCTCGGCTACACCGTTTTTCCAAATGTGGGCCAACGCCCCGCCGACCTCTACATCATCCAGTCGATCCGCGAACCGGATGGTGAAATCATTTTCAAGGCCCCGCGCAAACGCTACCGCGCGATCTCGCCAGCCGCGGCCTACGAGACGCACTCTGTCATGTCCGACTTCATGGAGCGCGGCGTCGGTTCGCTCGGACGAAAACAATTCGGCCTCGGCGGCTTCCCGGTCGCTGGAAAATCCGGCACGGCCTACGGATTCACCGACACCTATTTCCTCGGCTACACAAACACGGTGACCTGCGGCGTGTGGGTCGGCTTCGACAAGCCTACAAAAATCTACCGCGGAGCCTTCGGCAAGGATCTCGCCCTGCCGATCTGGAGCCAAATCATGAATGCCGCCGCGCAGAGCTACCCGCCCCGTGAGATCGAGCGTCCATCGGGCCTGAAAGAAGTCGAAATCTGCCGCTCTTCGGGACTCCTCGCCACACCGCGATGCTCGGCGAAACAAGCCGATCCGGTCACAGGCGAACGCCCAGCCGACGCCAACACCTACAAGGAACTCGCCACCGAAAAACAGGCGCCCACCATCCCGTGCGATATCCACGGCGGTGGAGTCCGCACCTATGCCAGGGAATTCGACGAAGCCGACTGGCCGCGCGCAGCGACCGCTATCGATCTCACAAAAATTCGACCCGTTGCCGTGACCTCTCCGCCGTTGGTCGGCTTCAATGACATCTACCGCTCTGTCCGTCCTGGCGCGGAATCTGAAAACGACGAGGACATTCCCGTAGCCAAAGCAGTTCCGGTCAACACACCACCGCCCGCTCCCGATGCCGCTGTGCCCGCCGCAATACTGCCGGGCGAAGTGGAAATCCGCCGGGCGGAACCTGTGAACTCCCAGTCCGCCCCCATGGAACAACCCGCCATCGAGGCACCGCCGCCTGCGGCGATTGATTTTTTCTAGGACTCCGATGCTTGAACTCCGCCAAGTCAGCAAGCGCTTCGGTTCCCACGAAGCCCTCAAGGACGCGAGTTTTACAATCAACGCCGGCGAGTTCATGACCTTTCTCGGCCCCTCCGGATGCGGCAAGACCACCTGCCTGCGACTCATCAGCGGATTCGACACGCCAAGCTCGGGCCGGATTTTCATCGACGGCAAGGATGTGACATTTGATCCCCCCTACCGGCGTGATGTGAACCAGGTTTTTCAAAATTACGCCCTCTTTCCGCATCTCACTATTTACGAAAACATAGCCTTCGGGCTGCGAATGAAACGCGTAGCGCAGGCAGACATCACCCGCCGCGTCGAACGCGTCGTGCAGATGACCGCGCTGGGCGATTTCGTGAACCGCAAGCCGGCGCAACTTTCCGGTGGCCAGCGCCAGCGCGTCGCCTTGGCGCGCGCGATCGTCTGCGAGCCCAAGGTCCTCCTCCTCGACGAACCCCTCAGCGCCCTCGACGCCAAGCTGCGAAACCAGATGCGCCTGGAACTCAAACAACTTCAGAAAAAACTCGGCATCACCTTCATTTATGTGACCCACGATCAGGAGGAGGCCCTCACGATGAGCGACCGCGTCGCCGTGATCAACGCCGGACGCGTCGAACAGATCGGCACCGTGAACGAGATTTACTACAAGCCCGCCACGCGTTTCGTCGCCTCCTTCATTGGCGAGACAAACATCGTCGAAGCACAGATCATCGATTCCCACTCCGGCACGCTGCGATGCCGCCTCAAAGGCGGTCTCGAATTGCAGGTCAGCCAACAAGAATTCCACCCCGCCGGAAATGTCCTCCTCTCCCTCCGCCAGGAAAAAATCCGCCTTCACCGCACCGACCCCAAAGACCTCAATTCCTTCCCCTGCCGAGTCAGCATGGAAATCTTCAAAGGCGCCGTCGATGAACTCACCCTCTCCGTCGAGGGAGATCTCACCCTCGGAACGGTCATCGCCAATGATGGCCAAGACGGAACGGATTTCCACGAAGGCGATCAAATCTTCGCCAGCATCCAGCCCGGGGATATCCAAATCGTGGCAGAGTAAATCCTCCACTGCCGCCAAGCAGGCGGTCAAAATGCGACAGCCAAGTGGTCATTTCCGTTCAAAAAAAATTTTGAAAAAAGAATTGACCAGTAATTTCAATGAGATACGACATGGCACAGATAGTGCTTGAACAGCGTGAACCGCCGTATCAGGCAGTTTATCTCGGGACAGCCACAAGGCGACTCCCGCGAAAAGAAACAAACAACAAACAACTAAACAAAAATGAAACTGAATAAATCGATTGTTGCTCTCACGAGCCTGGTGGCCTTTGCCGCCACGCCGCTCTTCGCGGGAACCGGCAAAACCTTCAAAGAGACCGTCGTGGTCCAAGAGGAGCAGACTCCTTGGTATAGTGCTTCATTAAGCACCGGATATGACAGCCTCTACATGTTCCGAGGCGTCAATGTGCTTCGTAATGACGGGGGCTACGGAAATGGTCTGTGGTCCACTACTGCCAGCTTCACATGGAATATCACTGAAAACGATTTCCTTACAGTCGGTGGTTGGATGGCTTTCGGTCTCGGTAACTCGGGTGGATACCGCGAACTAAATGTTCCAGTCAATTATGTGCACACATTTGGCGATTTGTCGCTCGGACTTGGATATACGTTTTACTATACATTCCCACAAGGAAGCCAATTCTTTGCGAACGAGCTGAATGCTAGCGCAGCTTACAACTTCGATCTCGGTTTTATGACGCTCACTCCTTCGGCGACATACTTCTTTAACCTTGGTCCTGATAGTGACACTGGTTATGGATCTGTTCCAGTTGCCAGCAGTTACCTTGATCTTCGCGTAAGCGGCAACATACCTGTAATTGGTGAGGTTGTTTCGATTGCCCCTTGGGTCGCATTCGGTCTCAACTTCGATTACAACACTGAGCCAACCAACACCGGTCTCGCTCCATTCTCAGGTGCGAACAATCTTGAGTTCGGTGTTTCCGTGCCTTGGGCAATCAATGATGTAATTACCGTCTCGGGATATGCTGCATACAGCATTGCTTTCGAAGACCTCGGTGGGGTTACCCAAGAAAATACGCTCTGGGGCGGTGGTAAAGTCACCTTCGCGTTCTAAGATTACTTAAAACAAATTCAACAAAAACCCCTTCTGGTCATGCCGGAAGGGGTTTTTTATTGCGCGCTCGGGAGCAATTTGAAATTGGCCGTTTCGGCGCGTTGCTTGGCGACATCCTCGGCAGAGACCTTGGGAGACTGCGGACTCCAGGTCGTGAGGATGTAATTCAACACCTCGGCCGTTTGTTCATCGGTCAAATCCGCGCGCCACGAAGGCATGATGCCCTTGTAGATTTTTCCATCGCGCTCCAGTGGTCCTCGCTGGCCAAGAAGCAGCAGCCGAATCAATTCCTCAGAAGGCCCGGCAAGACGCGGCGAACCCTGAAAAGGCGGGCAATTTCCTGGAATTCCCCCGCCATCGACCTGATGACATGCCGTGCAGCGCGTCAGGTAAATATCCCGACCGCTCAGCGGTGTCGTATCGACGGTGGAATCCGCCGCCGGACCACAAGCGGAGAGAGCCATCGCACAACAAATTCCCACGCTGGATGAAAGCCAAGATTTACATGCACCCCCCGTATCCAAGAGAATTTGTAAAGGAATCATTCTCTGCATTTCCTCCTCTGTGAACTCTGTGGTCAATCCTTCCCCTGCGGCAAACCCAACACGTGGCGGATATCACCCGCCATGGCTTCCGAATTCGCAAGTTGGTCCATTTTATAAACCAGACGCAATTTTCCCTTGGGATCAATCAGATATGTGCTTGTTGAGTGATCAATCAAGTAGTCCTCCTCGCCCTGCGGACCTTTGGGATCCTTGCGATAAAACGCACCGTAGGCCCGCGCGGTGTTGCCGATCGCTTCCGGCGAGCCTGTGAGACCGGTGAATTTTTCATCAAACATCGGCATATATTTTTTGAGGTCTGATATGTCATCGCGCTTATCCACACTCACAAAAACGACACGCACCCGATCCCTTGCCTCCTCTGGTAGGGCGCGGCGGGCGGCGGCGAGGTTTGCCAGCGAGGCCGGACAAATGTTCGGGCAGCAAGTGAAACCAAAATTCAGCAACACCAAACTGCCGCGCTGATCCTCCAAGCGGAAGGCGTTCCCATTCTGGTCGGTGAGCTCAAAGGGGTATGCAGCTCGCAGCGGCTCCAAGCTTTTGCCAAACCAAGTCGTGTTGGTTTTGTTAGCGGACTCCATACCAGCGATGACAAAAATCCCGGCACCGACCAGCGCAATGAGCGCCAGCGCGAGTTTCAGCGCGGCGCGGCGGTTCTTTTGAGCGGAAGCCTCAGGCATTTCTCAGCATCCGGATTTCCTCGGCAGCGTCCTGTGCGCGGAACACCGATGTTCCCGCGACAAGGAGGTTTGCTCCGCTGCGAACGGCTTCGGTCGCTGTTTTGACATTGATGCCGCCATCGACCTCGATGTGAAAATCAAACGGCCCCGCCTCGCGCCAAGACGCCGCTTCGGCGACCTTGTCCAGCATGGATGTCAGGAACGGTTGACCGCCAAAACCGGGCGTCACGGTCATGACCAACAAAATATCAAACTGTCCGAGAAACGGCTTCACCAGCTCCACAGACGTCGGAGGACTAACGGCGAGTCCGGCCAGAAGCCCCGCATCGCGCACGGCGGCGAGGGTTTTCGAGACATCATGTTTGGCCTCCACATGCGTGGTGATCGAACTCGCGAGAGGAAGAAAACGCGGGAGATAGTGGTAGGGATTTTCGATCATCAGGTGCACATCGAGCGGCAGGCGCGTATGGCGGGAAGCCGCTTCCACAAAGGCCGGACCGAAAGAAATGTTGTCCACAAAATGGCCATCCATAACATCGCAATGGATCCAATCTGCGCCTGCTTGGGTGATGCGTTCCACCTCCGCACCGAGGCGGCTGAAGTCACAGGCTAAAAGGGACGGAGCAACGATGGTTTTGCGCGGAGCCATGGAAATGACATACCTTGCCGCCATGGAATTTGCCAGCGACGAATACTTCATGCGCGAGGCGCTGCGGCAGGCCCGCCGTGCCTACGCTGCGGACGAGGTGCCATGCGGCGCGATCATTGTCAGAGAAGGAGAAATCATTGCCCGGGCTTGGAACCAAGTCGAAATGCTCAAGGATGCCACCGCGCATGCGGAAATGCTCGCCATCACTCAAGCCGAGGCAGCAGTGGAGGACTGGCGCCTCAACGATTGCGATCTCTATGTGACCAAGGAACCCTGCCCCATGTGCGCCGGAGCCATCGTCCACACACGACTCCGCCGCGTCATCTTCGGCTGTCCCGACCCGCGAGGAGGCGGCGCCGGGGGGCTGATGAACATTCTCCAAATGCCCCAACTCAACCACCGCTCCGTCATCACCTCCGGCATTCTCGCTGATGAATGCGCCGCGCTGCTGCGTGATTTTTTCCGGGCAAAACGCGAGGAGGCAGGCGTTATGAAATTGACCACAGAGGACACAGAGAGCACAGAGGAAAGGCTGAGATGAAGAACACGCCTGCGGTTCCTTTTGAAACTTTTCCCGCCCTGGATGCGCTCCCCGCAATTCGGGCTGTTTTTTTGCAACGCGTGCCGGGGTTGGATGTCAAAACCGACCGCGAAACGGCATTGCAGCGCCTCGCCGGCATTCAACGCGAGGCATTGAGTGCGGTGGGTTTTTTGGACATGCCGCTTGCGAAGGCCAGCCAAGTCCACAGCGCGAATGTCGTGTGCATTTCCAGTGCCAACACCTTTCCGGTTCCCGATTGTGATGCCCTCATCACCACAGAGCGCAACCTCTGTCTCGGCATCTATGTGGCTGACTGCGCCGCCGTCTATGTCGCAGACCGTCACGGCCGAGGCATCGGACTCGCCCACTCGGGTCGAAAGGGAACAGAACTCGGCATCGTTCCAAAAACCATCGTCGCCGTCTGCGCGGCCACAGGAGCCGCTCCGCAAGATCTCATCGTGCAAATCTCCCCATGCATCCGCCCGCCGCACTACGAAGTCGACTTCGCCGCCGAAATCCGCAGCCAGGCCGTCGAAGCAGGAGTCCGTGAAATCCACGACTGCACCAACTGCACCGGCTCAAATCTCGAAAGAGACTACTCCTACCGAAAAGAGGAACGCCAAACCGGCCGCCTCCTCGCGGCCATGGCACTCGTTTGAAGCCTTGCGGGTTTTGGTTTTTTATCTCCAAAACCCGCATCGCAGCTCAAAGACCGCTCGGATAGGTCTCATCGACTTCGGCGACACCGTCGGCTTCCCATACCGGGGTGCGCTCGAGGGGTTCGACGGCGCGTGTTTCATCGAAATGGAAGACCGCGTCGAATTGCTTGGAGACATTGGCCGAGAAGTAATGGCTCTCGCGCTCGGTTTCGGGGCGATAGATGACTCCGATGGCCCGTTCAAGGAGCGGATGTTGAAGCATCTCGGCCGCCTCCTTGTGTTTTGAGAAATCCAGCCAGAAGCGTGGAATCCCGGTTTCGTGGAAAAGTTTCTCGCAGCTGTGGGAAAGGGCCGGGCGCACGGATTTGCGTTCCGCTGGCGTGTCCCAGTCGGAGGCCGCTGTGACGGTTCCGTTGTGAGTGGTAAAGCCAACGAGCACGGCCTCGGCGCCGAAATGCTCCCTTGCCAACTGGCCGATATTAAACTCTCCGCGATGACCCATCTGCGTGGCGCGGGCATCGCCGATATGCGAGTTGTGCGCCCACACGACGATCTTTGCGCGGCCATGAAGCGCCTCGAGGTGCGAGGCGATTGCGAGCAGGGTATTCATCATGTGGCGGTCGCGAAGATTCCATGACTGCACATCGCCGCGCAGCATCGTGCGGTAGTAGTTTTCGGCATCGGCGACGACGGCGGCGTTCTGCTCGGCACAGAAGTAGGCCTCGCCGGCGCGGTGTCCATCGAGCCCGAGCCAGAAGCCTTTTTTACGACGCAGGTCTGCAAGGGCCGCGACGACCTCATCCTCGCAGCTCTTGGAAATGCCCGTGCCGGTAAAGAGCCCGTAGCGCTTGGGATCGCCACCGAAATGATCGAAACACGCATATCTGTGGGAAAAGGTGCGCGCCACTGCGGGATCTGTCTCCCGGAGATAGTCGAGGACGGCTTTCATCGACTCGTTGAGGCTGTAGAGGTCGAGGCCGTAAAAACCCACCTCTGCCTCGCCTGCGTCAATATTCCAATCCCGCAGCCAGCCTGCAAAATCGAGCACATCGCTGTTTCTCCACATCCACTGCGGAAATCTTTTGAACCCGCTGAGCGCATCGGCTGCGGCGGTGTCACCATCCGAGCCTGTCACAAATTCATTCACCCTCCAGGAATCGGGCCAGTCAGCCTCCGCAGCCACGGCATTGAAGCCGAGTTCCTCGATGAGGCGTTTCGTGATTTCCGAGCGTGCCTCGTAGAATTCATGCGTGCCATGGGTGGCCTCGCCGAGGAGGACGACTTTGGCTTTTTCGCACCGTTCGATGAGGGCGTCGTAGTCGGAGGGTTCACCGAGCAAGGGCTCCGCGCTGCGGCGTATTGTTTCGATATCCGCTGTCATGCGACCTCCGTGGGTTGAAGTTTCGCGCCCTTCCGGAGGAGTTCGTAAACGGTGTCATCGGACACCTGTGTGAAGTCGTCATACCATTGACCGACACCGAAGAAATCCTCTGGCATGACTAGGGCGACAAAATCCTCCACGAGCGATTCCATTTCCCATCGCACAGTCGGCGGCGCGACCGGCGTGGCCAGAATGATGCGGCCGACGCGCTGCTCGCGCAGGGCGCTTATGGCGACCCGCATCGTCGAGCCTGTCGCGACTCCGTCATCGACAAGGATAATGGTTTTTCCCTTGAGAGAGATTGGATGCCGGTTCCCCCGGTAAGTTGCCTCGCGGCGCATCAACTCGAGCGCCTCGCGTTTCTCCACGGCCTCGAGCGAGTCGGGCGGGATACGGAGGCTCTCGATGACGCTGCGGTTCAAAACGCGCACGCCGCCACTGGCGATCGCACCCATGGCCAACTCCTCGTGGCCGGGAACACCGAGTTTCCGGACGATCATGACATCCAACGGAAGGTTGAGCGCACTGGCGATCTCATAGCCTATGGGAACACCGCCCCGGGGAAGTGCCAGGACGATGGTTTCGGGCCTGTTGGCATAGATCATGAGCTTTGCGGCCAGGATGCGCCCGGCCTCTTCACGGTTTTGGAATCGGGCACTCATACTTCGACGACCTCCCTGTGGATTTCGTTTTGACGGGTTTCGCGGGCGAGGTGCTTTTTGAACCAGCCGGCGGCAAGACTGGAGACCTTCTCAAGTGCGCCTGGTTCTTCAAAAAGATGTGTCGCTCCCGGAATGATGGATAGTTTTTTAAGACATCGCAGGTGTTGGCTGGCCTCCTTGTTCAAACGCACAACAGCATCGTCCCTCTCGCCCACGATCAAGAGCGTGGGTGCGGTAACATGGCGGAGATGCTCGTAGGCGAGATCCGGACGCCCCCCCCGGGAGACGACCGCGCTGATGCGCTCGCCGAGGATCGATGCGGCTGCTATGGCGGCTGCCGCACCCGTGCTGGCGCCGAAGAGGCCGATCGGTTGGTCATGAGCGGCGGGGTGGTCCTCCACCCACCTTACGGCAGTGATGAGACGATTCGTGAGCATTTCGATGTCGAAGCGAAGCTGACCGTCGGCGGCGTCCCTCCGTTCTTCCTGGCGGGTCAGGAGATCAAGGAGAACCGTGCCAATCCCGGATTCATGAAGGACCGAGGCTACGAATTGGTTTCTCCGGCTATGGCGGCTGCTGCCACTCCCGTGGGCGAAGATCACGATCCCCGATGCATTCGGTGGCATGATCCATTCGGCTTCGAGGTGCATGGAATCGACAGGTATTTGGACGATCCCGGAAAAGGTGTCCACGAGCCTGCCGCGGCTGTTTTTATGATGCGTTTTGAGCATGGTGTGTGTTTTTGAAAAGAGGCGGCTTGTTTACGAGGCGAAGCCAAAGCGGTGTTTCACTTCGGCGTAGTCCATGTGCAGCGAGCGGCTGAGGAGTTCAGCGGCCACTCTGGTGGCAGCGACTTTCAGCAACCGGTCGAACTGATGGGGTTCGACGGGCACTCCGTCATGCATGATGGAGTGGATGCGGGCTCCGCTGGTGAGAAGTTGAACGAGGAATGTTTCCGCCTCGACTGGATCATCCGTGTGGTGGGTCTCCACGCGTTTGTTGTGTTCCGGAAAGACGGTGTAGTTGATGGCGAATTTGGCGAGCATTTGGTGAGTCATAGGTTCGGCGGCAATCAAACTCCTCATGCTCCTGCCGCCAATAAGGACATCCCCCCATCGCGGGAGGAGTGAGCACGGCCGAGCATGGCGGCGTGCGGCTTGAAGCCGTTCCACACATGAAAAAAACAAACTCAAAAACCACGAAGACACCCGCCCCACGCATTCACATCGACCGCGAGGACCGAGCCCGCACCAATGCAGGAAAGACAGTGAACAGCAAAGTCCGTAGCGAAGGCCGCACGCTGGCCGCTAGGGAACGCGACGCCATCACGGCCCGCGCGTTCCACGCCGCAGAGGCCAAGTCGGCGACCACGGAATGAAAGCGCCGGATGGATCGGGGGTTTCCCGAGCCATATCCTGCGCAGCGACTCCACTCGACTTCGTATTCACCCGATTACCACGCAACCCCGCGACTGCTACCAACACTCTCCGATGAAAAAAATCACACTTTCCAAACGACAATCCGCAACCTCTTCCCGTGAGCCCAAGCGGCCCCTCACGGCAGCCAGACGCAGTGCCTCCACGAACCAACCAACCAAGCCGAAGGCGGCTGCCACGATCCGACTCATGATCGTGGACGACCACACCTTCGTCCGGGAGGCGCTGCGCTCACTGGTCGAACTCGACAAGGCGATCGATATCATTGGCGAGGCCGACAACGGCCGAAAAGCCATCGACCTCGCAGTTGAAAAACGGCCGGATGTCCTGATCATGGATATCGGAATGCCCCGCCTGAACGGCCTCGCAGCGGCCCGCCAAATCCGCCAGCTCGCACCGGATGTGCGGATCATCCTCCTCACGGCCTTCGGAACGGACCAATACATCCAACAGGTCATCGACGGCGACATTCATGGCTACCTGCTCAAAGACTCGCCTTCGAATCTCATTACGCACGCCATCCACGAGGTGGCAAAGGGCAATACCTTCCACAGCCCGGCGATCTCACGCCGCATGCGGACGATTTATGATGAAGTTCCATCCGGCAACGGCCACAAACCGGCGATAAAGCTCACAAGTCGCGAGGTGGAAGTGCTCCAACTCATCGCGGAGGGCTCTGCGAACAAGCAAGTCGCCGGAGAACTGAACATCAGCATCAAGACGGTCGAAAAACACCGCCAGAACCTCATGGACAAACTGCGCATCCACGATACGGCGAGCCTGACGCGCTACGCGATCTCCTCCGGCGTCATCGACAACATGGTGCAAACTCTGCTGCCAATCTGAGGAGACCTACTACCGCGCGGAGATGAGCCCCGCCACACGCTCTCGGAGGGCCTCAACCGGAAGGCTGGGCCCGATGAGAAGCAGGAGCGGCGTCTTGACGCGCGGCTCGCGGCCAACCGGAAACAAGCGGGTCTCGTCATCGGATCCGACTTTTTGGAAAACAAAAAACTCTCCCGGGGCATCATCAAAAACCACGAGCCCCTTCGCCCGCAGGACTTCCTCAGGCAAGTCTTCCATGAGGGCATCGAACGCCTTTCTCTCCAGAATCTCCGGCAGCGGAATCTCGCAGGAGGCGAAGTGGTGGGCTTCATGTTCATGGGAGCCGTGAGAATGCGCATGATGTCCGCAGCCGCAGCCCTCTGGATGAGCGTGGTCGTGTGGTTCTACGGCAGCCTCCGAGATGCGCGCGAGGTCCTTGGCGAACGCGACGGGATCCGTCCTCTTCCCTCTGACTCCGCATTCCTGCAGGGATTCCAAGACGACCTCCATGCGCTCCGGCGCGACGGAATCCGCTCGCGATATGTGAATGTGCGAGGCTGTGCGGGCCTGCTCACGCTCGAGCGCATTGTGCCAGAACCGGCGCTGCCAGCGTTTTCCGTCGATGAGCGAGAGTTGGACTGGCGGACTGAAGTTTTTCAGCGAGGGATCGAGGGCGAGGGATTCGATTAACTGTGCGGAATCGGTGGTGCCATTGGTTTCCACGATCATCACCTTGCCGCTCTCGTGCCGGAACTCCCGCAGGGCCTCCAGCAATTCGTCTCTCGATCCGCAACACACGCAGTCGCCGCTGAGCGCCTTCACCTCGGCGGCGAGGTCGCTGAACTGTTCCGCATCGATACGGGCGTTCTGATAATCATTGATGATCAGTTCCGGCGTCAGTCCCTCCACCGCAAGCGATGGCATGAGATTTTTGAGAAAGGTGGTCTTCCCCGATCCCAGAAATCCGACAACGAGAACAAGTGGTGTCATCTGAACAAGCGCGATGCGGCGGCCATGCAGCCGGCTGGTGATTCCCTCCTCGAAGAAGCGATCAAAGAACCGCCAGAACCTGCGCCTCGATATCAGCGTAGATTTTTGGATCGTTTTTGAGAACTTCCTTCGCGGCGTCGCGGCCTTGGGCAAGTTGCTCGCCTTTGTAGCTGAGCCAGGATCCGCGTTTTTCGACGATGCCTTTTTCGAGGGCGAGGTCGAGGAGCGAGCCGGTGTTGGAAATGCCTTCGTTATACATGATGTCGAACTCGGCTTCGGTGAAGGGAGCGGCGACCTTGTTTTTAACGAGTTTGATTTTTGTGCGGTTTCCGGAGACCGAGCCATCGCTGTTCTTGATCGCGCCGATGCGGCGGATGTCCACGCGGATGCTAGCGTAGAATTTGAGCGCTTTGCCACCAGGTGTCGTCTCGGGGTTGCCGAACATAACGCCGATTTTTTCGCGAATCTGGTTTGTGAAAAGGCAGATCGTGTTGGCTTTAGAGATGAACGCGGTGAGCTTGCGGAGCGCGTTGCTCATCAGGCGTGCCTGAGCGCCGACAACGGCATCGCCGATCTCGCCTTCGAGTTCGGATTTCGTCACCAGAGCCGCAACAGAGTCGAGGACGATGATGTCGAGCGCGTTTGAGCGCACGAGAGTCTCACAGATGCGAAGAGCTTCCTCGCCCGAGCTGGGCTGGGAAACAAGGAGTTCGTCGAGATTGACGCCGAGTTTGCGGGCGTAGTGGGGATCAAGCGCGTGCTCCACATCGATGAATGCCGCCAAGCCACCGAGTTTCTGGGCTTGGGCGATCGCTGTGAGCGTGAGCGTGGTTTTTCCCGAGCTTTCCGGGCCGTAGATCTCGATAATGCGTCCACGGGGGAAACCGCCCACGCCGAGTGCGCGGTCGATCATGATATTTCCCGTCGGGATGCTCTCGACTTGCGACACATGGGCGTCGCCGAGGCGGCGGATCGCCTCGCTGCCGTAGTCTTTTTCGATTTGCTGGAGGGCGAGGTCGAGGTTCTTGAGGCGGGCTGCGGCCGCCTTGTCAGTGGGTGTGGAGTCGTCGGATTTAGCCATAAAAGAGAGGAGGACTATGCCCTTCGCCCCGATCGCGTGAAACAAAATTCCATGCCTCCGCAGCAAAATCTCGCCCCAGTCGCGAGGGATTGTTAATTCTGGCGCCAATGAGTGATGTTTTTCAGCAGGCGCTGGCAGAGGCGCTCCCTCTTTTGAAAGAGGTCCAAAAGGGCATCAAGTCCGCGCCCAAAGCTTCGCAGACAGCGTTGAAGCGTCTTCGCAAGGCGGCAACCACCCGCCCGGCGGCAGCGGTCCAGCCCTTGCCGCCACCCCCAGCTACCGAGTGGACTTGGGAGCTGCTGGAAAAAGCGATCCTCGGCTGCGTGAAATGCCCGAACCTCGTGGCCTCCCGCACACAAGTCGTCTTCGGCGTTGGGAACCGCTCGGCAGAGCTCATGTTCATCGGCGAGGCGCCGGGGGCCGAGGAGGACGCGCAGGGCGAGCCTTTCGTTGGAAAATCTGGCCAACTCATCACCAAAATCATCGAAGCCATGGGATTCACGCGTGATGACATTTTCATCGCCAATGTCATGAAGTGCCGCCCCGACATGCCCGGAGAAGAATCTGGCAACCGCAAGCCGAAGGGCGAAGAAATGGCGACCTGTCTGCCTTGGCTGCGGGAGCAAGTGCGCTTGGTGAAGCCCCGCGCCATGGTCGCGCTGGGAGCGACGGCGGCGGAGGGACTCCTCGGCGAAACACGCCTGATACGCGACATCCGGGGCACTTGGCTGGAGTTTGAAGGCATTCCCGTGATGGTCACCTACCACCCCGCTTATCTTTTGCGGAACCAGACGATCACTGAAAAACGCAAGGTTTGGGAAGACATGCTGCTGGTGCTGAAAAAACTCGGCCGCACGATCACTCCGAAGCAGGAACGCTTTTTCACGACAGCCGCGCAGTAAGCCTATGACAGCCCGCGACGCCTTTCACACGGTCTTCTACCACGGCGTCGTCTCGTTCTTAAAATTCGTTCTCCACTTCGGCTCGCGCGTCCGTTTTGTGCAGTTCGGAAAAATTCCGAAAGGTGCCTGCGTGATGGTGAGCAATCACATCAGCCACTTCGACCCGCCCTTTCTGAGCGGCTGGCTGCCGCGCAAGATCGATTGGATTGCGATGGTCGAGCTTTTCGGCGCCTCGTGGTCGAAGGCGGCCTTCACCTGGCTGGATGTGATTCCGGTGGACCGCCACGGCGACGACAGGCAGGCCTTGCGACATGCGCTGCGGCGGCTCGAGCAGGGCCGCATGATCGGGGTCTTCCCCGAGGGCGGCATCCGCGATGGCGCGCAATCGATCATCTCCGGCGCCGACATGCGCGATGGGGCATTTCTCATCGCGGCCAAGGCGGGCTGTCCGGTTGTGCCGGTCGTGATCCTCGGCAGCGAGCGCCTCTACAACCGCCGCAACTGGCTTCCATGGCGGAGGGCCAAGGTTTTCATCGCAGTGGGTGAGCCGGTTTATCCAAGCCCGGATGGCGGACGAAAAAAACTCCGCGACGATGTCGCCGCCGCGCTCGTCCGCCTCAAGGACGAGCTCGTTACGAAATGCCACCTCACAGCCGATGACCTCCCGCACTCCCCGCAGCAGCGCATGCGCGAACCATGAAGGCCCTTGTAAACCGTCCCCTTTCGTGGCTCGTCGATGGCACGATGTGCAACATGATGCACGCCATCCAATGGCGACGCAGGGCGGATGCCTGTTCGGTCGATGCTCTGGAGCGTTATCTGACCGAGTGGGGCGGACAAAGCCGCGAGCAGTATTACCGAATGCCGCCTGCTCAGCGTCCGAGTCTCAAAAACGGCTGGATCGAATGGGATTCGCCACGAACCACCGGACACCCTGAAAACGACCGCGTTCGTGTTAGTTTCTTTCCAGCCCGCGATAAAAATGCTCCGACTGTTTTCCTGCTCCACGCCCTCATGAGCGCGAGCGACATCGGCTACCGTCGGCTTGCGGCGTGGTTCAACAGCAACGGCTGGAGCGTGGCCTTTCCCCACCTGCCCTACCACTACTCGCGCACGCCGAGACGCACTTGGAACGGCGAGTTGGCCATCACGGCCGATCTCGTCCGAAATGCCGAAGGCATTCGCCAAGGAGTGATCGAACTCCGCCAACTTATGGCCCTGCTCCGCACACGCGGCACACGCGAGTTTGCCATCGTCGGCACGAGCTACGGCGGCTGGACCGGTGCGCTTCTCTCCTTTCTGGAAGCCGACTTCCGGTTCGTCGCCCTGGTGCAGCCGATCGTGAACATGGACAAGGCCGTCTGGGAAAGCCCTGGCTCGGCCATGATGCGGCGGGAACTCCGCAGCCGTGGCCACTCGCGCGGCAACACCGCCCGCTTCGACCACCTCATCTCCCCGCTCCACGGGGTTCCCCTCTGCGACCCCTCATCCATCCTACTCACCGGCGGACTCCACGACCGCATCTCCCCCCTCGCAGACCTCACACTCCTCCAATCCCGCTGGCCCGGCTCCAGCCTCCTCCAAGTCCCCCAAGGCCACTTCGGCTACGCTGCCCTGCGCGAAACCATGAAACAGGTCGAGTCGCGGATAGTCGGGTGATCGAGCAACGAGCCAAACCGCGTTCCTTGAGGCTCATCGCCTGCAAAGCAGCT
>JBIIUB010000097.1:0-10507 GCA_044340205.1 Terrimicrobiaceae bacterium | reverse complement strand
TTAGGCTTTACGCATCTACGCATCCGAATATATTGATATGTTCAATGGCGTCAATCCTGAAATCTCTCCGTGTTTTGTCGGATCCGATCCGCTTGCGCCTGATGCTGCTTTTGATGGAGGAGGAACTCACGGTTGCCGAGTTGCAGGAGATTCTTGGTCTTGCGCAGTCGCGTATTTCAACAAGCTTGGCGCAGTTGAAACGCGAGGATTTGGTGAGGGACCGTCGGGTCGGTAAAAATATATTCTACTCGGTCGGGGACGAACCCGGCGGTGCCGCTCTCGCTGTTTTGGACGCAGCGCGGGCGGAATTGAAAGAAGCCGCTACCGACAAAGCGCACCTCGCCTTCACACTCAAAAAACGCAAGGATCGCGCGGCGGATTATTTCAATAAGCTGGCGGGAAAATTCGGCCGCGCCTATGTGCCCGGCCGTTCCTGGGAGGCTTTGTCCCATGGCCTTCTGCGCCTTCTCCCGCCAATGGTCATCGCAGACCTCGGGGCGGGCGAGGGGACGCTCTCGCAACTTCTGGCTCGAACAGCCAAAAAGGTCATCGCCATCGACAATTCCGAAAAGATGGTCGAATTCGGCGCATCCCTCGCGAAGGAGCATGGTTTTTCAAATCTCGAATACCGGCTCGGTGACATCGAAGATCCGCCGATCGATGCTGACTCTGTCGATGTCGCTCTTTTCAGCCAGGCATTGCACCATGCGGCCGTTCCCCAACAGGCTTTGAATGCCGCTTGCAAGATTCTCAAACCCGGCGGGCGCGTCTTGATTCTCGACTTGCTGAGCCACACGCACGAGCCGGCCCGCGAGCTTTACGGACATGTGTGGCTGGGTTTTTCCGAAATCGAACTCCACCGAATGCTGAAGAAGGCGGGGTTCTCCAAAATCGAATCCTCGATCGTCTCCCGCGAATCCGAGGCGCCGTTTTTTCAGACCGTGCTGGCGACAGGCATCAAATGACCATGCGCGCCTGCACACTCCGGTTTTTATCCTCGCCAATCCTCAGCGCCGCCGCTTAACCTTAACCACTCTTTTTTCACCAATCCTATGAAGACAAAAAAATCCGCCGCTACGAAATCCACCGCTACGCCCGACCGGGGCAATGTCATGAATGGCGCGGAGATTCTCGTGGAATGCCTCGAGCGCGAGGGTGTGGAGGTTGTTTTTGCCTATCCCGGTGGCTGCTCGATGCCGATCCATCAGGCTCTCACCAAAACAAAAAAAATTCGCACCATTCTTCCACGCCACGAGCAAGGTGGGGTTTTTGCCGCCGAGGGCTATGCCCGCGTGACCGGCAAGGTTGGAGTTTGCATGGCCACTTCCGGCCCCGGTGCCACGAACCTCGTCACCGGCATCGCAGACGCCTTCATGGACTCGATTCCTCTCGTTGCGATCACCGGCCAGGTGCCTCAGGAAATGATCGGACGCGGTGCGTTCCAAGAGACCGATGTGTTTGGAATGACGCTGCCGATGGTGAAGCACAGCTACCTTGTTTGGGATGTGAATGAACTTCCCCGCATCGTGAAAGAGGCCTTCCACATTGCTTCCACAGGCCGTCCGGGCCCGGTTCTCATCGACATTCCGAAGAATATTCAGAACCTCACCACTCAGCCAATTTTCCCGAAAACCGTGAATCTGCGCGGCTACAAGCCCGAGCGCAAAGCGGATGATGTCGCATTGAACGAACTCATCGGAATGCTCGGCGAGGCGAAGGCTCCGATGATTTACTGCGGTGGCGGTGTGATCTCTGGCGAGGCATCGGCCGAGTTGCTCGAGTTCGCCGAGCGCACCCAGATTCCCGTAGCCACCACGCTTATGGGCATCGGTGGTTTTCCTGAAACCCACACGCTCTCCCTCAAATGGCTCGGCATGCACGGCACCGTATATGCCAACAACGCCGTCAACGAAGCCGACCTTCTTCTGGCCATCGGCGTTCGCTTTGATGACCGCGTCACCGGCAAGGTGGAGAAATTCTGCGAGCACGGCAAAATCGTCCACATCGACATAGACAATTCCGAGATCAACAAAAACAAAACCGTCTGCCTGCCGATCCTGAGCGACCTGAAATACGCCCTGACGCGCCTCAACAAGCTACTCGACCAGGCTGGCTACAAGCGCACGACGAAGAATTTCTCCCGCTATCCGGATTGGTATAAACAAATCGACGCCTGGAAGACCAAGCACCCGCTCTCTTTCAAGGACACCGAGGATGTCATCCAACCGCAGCATGTCATCCAGCTCCTCTGCGAAATGACAAAAGGCGAGGCGATCATCACCACTGGCGTCGGCCAGCACCAGATGTGGGCTGCGCAATTCTACGACTTCGACGCTCCCCGTCGCCTCGTCACTTCCGCCGGTCTGGGATCCATGGGCTTCGGCTACCCTTCCGCCATGGGAGCCAAGGTAGGCATGCCCAACAAACAAGTCATCGACATCGATGGCGACGGTTCATTCCTCATGAATGTCCAAGAGCTCGCCACAGCGCACATCGAAGGCATCGCGGCAAAAGCGATCATCTTGAACAACCAGCACCTCGGCATGGTCGTCCAATGGGAAGACCGCTTCCACGGTGGCAACCGAGGCCATACCTTCCTCGGCGATCCTCGCGATCTTCAGCGCATCTACCCGGACTATGTCGATATCTGCAAAGGATTCGGCGTGACCTGCGAAAGAGTCATCCACAAAAAAGACCTCCCCGCCGCCATGAAGCGCATGCTGGAGTCCAAGGAAGTTTACATCCTGGATGTCATGACGCCCTACACCGAGCATGTGCTCCCGATGATCCCGTCCGGCAAGACCTACAAGGACATCATCACCGAATAAACGCCGAGAATATTCCAAGTTCAAAAAACGGAGTCCGTCGAAAGATGGGCTCCGTTTTTGATTTCATACCCTGCCAGACATGTTGAGGGGGATTTACGCTTTTTCGATGTTCTGAACCGAGCGGAGGGTCACATCACCGATTTCGAGGTCGAGGGCTTTGGCTGCGGTGCGGAGGAAGCGCTCGGTGGCGTCGGTGAGGGCGACATCGAGTTTGCCGAGGCGCTCGGGGGGGGCGTTGAGCGTGTTTTTTTCGAGGAGGGCTTTGACGGCGAGGGCGCAGTTTTCGGCCGAGTCCACGAGTGTTACGGCGGGGCCTGCGGTGCGGGCAATCGCTTCGCGCAGGAGCGGGTAGTGGGTGCAGCCAAGGACGAGCGTGTCTATGCCGGCGGAGAGGAGCGGGGCGAGGTAGCGGGTGAGCATGAGGTCGGTCACCTTGTCTTCGAACATGCCTTCCTCGATGAGCGGGACAAGCAAGGGGCAGGCGACGCTGATGACTCGGATTTCTGCGTCGAGCGAGTTGATGGCGTGTTCATAAGCGCCGCTGGCAATGGTGGCGCGGGTGCCGATGACTCCGACGGTTTTGTTTTTTGTCGAAGCGACGGCTGCCGCAGCTCCCGGGGCGACGACGCCTTGCACGGGAACTTTGAACATTTCTTTCATGCGCGGAACGGCGAGGGCGGATGCGGTGTTGCAGGCGACGACGATGATCTTTGCGCGCTCGGCGAGGAGGAGTCCGCCGATCTCGATGCTGTAGCGTTCGACGGTGCGGCGGCTTTTCCCGCCGTAGGGGACGCGGGCGGTGTCACCGAGGTAGAAAATATTTTCCGAAGGCAGGAGGTTCTGCAGCGCGGCGGCGACGGTCAGGCCGCCGATGCCTGAATCGAAGACTCCAATGGGGTCGGTGGATTTTTCAGTTTGCATCCGGTTTGGTTTGCTGTGCGGCGGTGTCGCTGGTTTTAAGCGAATCGGCCGCGCGTTGGACAGCTTCGTTCAGCATGGGATGCATTCCAAGCGGTGAAATATTCCGGCGCAAGTCGGGGATGGATGTTTTATCGGTGGCGGAGGCGACAGCGGAAGGCGCTCGATAGCTGGTTTCTCCCGAGACGGCGCTGCGGTAGCGGCCCACGCCTTCGAGGATGGCTCGGGCAAAGGCGTCGCGGTAGGCGGGGGAGGCTATGAGTTTGCCATCCACCGGGTGGTTCATGAAGCCGCCCTCCAGCAGCACGCCGGGAATGCGGATGTCTCGGATCACGACGAAGCGTGCGCGCTTGATGCCCCGGTCGGTGAGGCGCATGTGGCGGAGCATGGAGGAGTGAAGGGCCGTGGCGAGGGCGATGTTCTCGGCATCCTGTCCATGGCCGGGATGCAGCTTTAGGTCGCTGTAGCTGAAATTTTCCTCATCCATCGAGGGCACGCCGCGCGGGGCGAGGGCGAAGGTCTCGATGCCTGAGGCACCGCCGCCACCGCTTTTGTTGAAGTGCACGCTGACGAAAATGGCATTCGTAAACCGATTGGCAAAGGCGGCGCGGTCTTCGAGCGGGATGAAGACATCGCTCGAGCGGGTCAGGCGCACGGTGTAGCCGTTCTGCTCCAGCAGGCGCTTGGCACGGAGCACGACATCCAAGGCAGCCTCTTTTTCAATGCCGCGCTGGCCTTTTGCGCCGCTGTCATGGCCTCCGTGACCGGCATCTAGGATCACGGTGCGGACGGCGTGGGCGTTTTTAATGAGGCCCGGCCGCATGACGGGTTCGATGATTTTTGTGACATCCATCGCCGAAATGAGAATGCGGCCGCCTTTCTGCTCCACTGGGAAGCAGAGGATGTATTTCACATTGTTGATGTAGATTTCGCGCGTCCCGGCGCGGCCGCGAATGGTTTTCGAGGCTCCGCTTAGGGTGAAGGCGGGGCCGTTCACCAACGGCTCACGCAGTCGGTAGAACTTGGAAACATCTTCGATCGGCACATGGCGGCGTCCCTCGTGCATGATCACCTCCCAGGCGCTGGCGGGAATCTGCATGGCGAGAAGCAACAGGAGCAGGCCGAAGATTCGTTTCACGAGGCTTGGTGTGGCTGGCCCGGGATGCGCGGCGTTTTTCAGGTCCCGGCGCGCGGGCGCATGTGAGGAAAGAGGATGACATCCCGAATGCTTTCGACGCCGGTCAGCATCATGACCAGGCGGTCGATGCCGATCCCGATGCCGCCGGCGGGAGGCATGCCGTATTCGAGAGTGGTGAGGAAATCCTCGTCGAGCTTCTGGGTTTCACCACCGCTCTGGTGCTCAAGCCGCTCCCGCTGGATGTCGGGATCGTTGAGTTCCGAGTAGCCGGGCGAGATTTCCTGACCGTTGATGACGAGTTCGTAAACATCCACGACGGATGGATTCGTGGCGTTTTGCTTTGCGAGGGGAACGAGTTCCTTCGGGCAGCGGGTCACGAATAGGGGATTCATGGTTTTTTCCTCCACGAGTTTTTCGAAGACATGCTGTGTGACCTCGAAGTCCTCTTGGCAGTGGGTGACATCGATCTTGTTCTCGATGCACCAAGCGCGCCGCTGCTCCGGTGTGCGTTCATACCAGTCCGGCACGATGCCTTTGATGAGGTCTGCGTAATCGGTGCGACGCCATGGGCGGGTTAGGTCGATCGTCCGGAGGACATTGCCTTCGGTATCTTTGTGTTCGATCTGGAGTGTCCCACAGACCGTCTGGGCGACATGGCAGACCATTTCCTCGACGAGTTCGGCCATTTTTTCGAAGTCGGCACAGGCCCAGTAGGCTTCGAGCATGGTGAACTCGGGATTGTGGCGGCGGGATATGCCTTCGTTGCGGAAGTTGCGGTTGAGTTCGAAAATTTTGGAAAAACCGCCCACGAGGAGTCGCTTGAGGTAGAGTTCTGGCGCGATGCGGAGGTAGAGGTCCACGCCAAGTGCGTTGTGGTGGGTCTTGAAGGGGGCTGCTGCCGCGCCGCCGGGAACCGCTTGCATCATGGGTGTTTCGACTTCGATGAAGCCACGGTCTTCCAGGAAGCGGCGGATTTCGCGGACGATGGCGATGCGCTTCTGGAAGACTTCCATCGACTCCGGATTGGAGATGAGGTCGAGGTAGCGCTGCCGGTATTTGATTTCCGTATCTTGAACCCCATGCCACTTGTCGGGGAGGGGTCGTAGGGATTTGGAAAGGACAGTGAAGCTGGTCGCCTTGATGCTCGGTTCGCCGGTTTTGGTGACGAAAGTTTCGCCCTCTACGCCGATGAAGTCGCCGATATCGAGGTGGTCGAAGACGGACATCGTCTCCGCACCGACTTCCTTGGCGTTCAGATAAACCTGCATGCGTCCGGAGCTATCCGAGAGATCAATAAAGTGGCTCTTGCCCATGTTGCGATGGGCTGTGATGCGACCGGCGGTGCGAACTTTTTGTCCCTCGGCAAATGCTGCGCGGATTTGCCCAGGGGCACCGGTGGTCTCGTAAGCTTGGCCGAACGGGTCGATACCGGCGGCGCGGAGGGCTTCCAGTTTTTGCCTGCGGACGGCAAGGAGTTCGTTTTGGGAATGTTCTTCCATGGCGATGAGTGACTGCGGTCTTGTCTGGTTGACTTAGACCGGAAAGATGAAATAGAGCGCGGCAGCGGTGGCTGCGATGCCGATGAGTGCCGCCGAGGCGACGATGAGAGGGCTGAAATCCTTGCCGTTTGTGTTGCGGGGGATCGGCGAGCAGCTTGTGAAATTCTCCGGCCTGACGCTCTTGCTGGAAGGCAGTTGATCTTCGACGGCAGCGGCTTCTGGTGCTGTGGCGGAGTCTGCGTTTTCGGAGAGGAAAAGGCATGCCACCGAACCAAAGCGCACTTCGTCGCCGTGCTTGAGAACAGCACTTTCGATCCTCGAGCTGTTTACAAAAGTGCCATTCGTCGAGTCGAGATCGCGGACATAGAAATTCGCGTTCTCAAAGAGAATTTCCGCATGACGGCTGCTCACGGAGTCATCCGGAATGTGAAGTTGGTTTTCGGCAATGCGGCCGACGGATGTTTTTTCCTCCGGGAGGTCGTGGGTGATCTCGGAGCCATCAGGGAAGAAAATCTGGAGCTTGGCCATGGCGGGATTATTAGGCGTTGGCTTTCGAGGCGGCAACTTCTTTGGCGAACTCGGCAAAGAAGTAATCGGCATCATGCGGGCCGGGGCAGGCCTCGGGATGGTATTGCACGCTGAATGCGCGGTGTTTCAAGTGGCGCAGGCCGGCGACCGTGCCGTCGTTGAGGTTCACATGGGTCACTTCCACATCGGTCGGCAGGGAGGCGGGGTCGACTGCATAGCCGTGGTTTTGCGAAGTGATGGCGATTTTCCCCGTCCGGAGGTCCTTGACCGGTTGGTTGCCTCCGCGATGGCCAAACTTGAGCTTGAAGGTGCTTCCCCCGAGGGCGAGGGCGAGAATCTGGTGGCCGAGGCAGATGCCGAAGAGAGGTTTTTTACCGATCAGGCCGCGAACGGTTTCGCGGGCGTAATCCAGCGCCTCGGGATCGCCGGGGCCATTCGAGAGGAAAACGCCATCCGTCCCGAGAGCGAGAACCTCCTCGGCTGTGGCTGTGGCAGGAAGCACGGTGACATCGAATCCATTCTGCCGGAGCGAGCGGAGGATGTTCTTTTTGATCCCAAAATCCAGCGCGGCGAGCGTGTGGGTGGCCGGAGGCAGGTCGGTGAAGACATTTCCTTTTTCGTCCGCATCCGCTGGCGTTTCAGAGCCTCGGCGGAGAATCCATTCGCGGCTGAGTTGGCTCTCCTTGTCCCAATGGTTTTTTTCGGTGGAGGTGACTTCTTTTACGAAATCCACACCCTCGTAGGAAGCGTTGCGGGCCATCTCCACAGCCCTAGCTGGATCATTCGTCTCGGTGGTGATGCATGCTCGCATTGACCCGCGCGTGCGGAGGTGGCGGGTGAGGGCACGCGTGTCGATGCCTTGGATGCCAAGAATGCTGTGTTTTTTGAGATAGGCACCCAGGTCAGAATCCGAACGCCAATTGCTGACGACCGGGCTGAGTTCTTCGATCACGAAGCCGCGCACTTGAGGTTTGTCGCTCTCCACATCGATGCCATTGACGCCGTAGTTTCCGATTTCCGGATAGGTCATCGCCACGATTTGGCCGCGATAAGAAGGGTCTGTGAGTATTTCCTGATAGCCGCTCATCGAGGTGTTGAAGCAAACCTCGCCAGTGGCCGTGCCCTCCGCTCCGAAAGACTCGCCATGAAAAACCCGTCCGTCCTCTAGTGCCAACAATGCTGTCATGCCGCTTTCTCTACCACGCGACGCACGGCGGCGTAACCTCAAAAAACACGGGCGAGATTCTTTTTCACCACATCCGCCGTTTTCTCGATGTCCGCTGCGGAATGGGCCGTGGACAGGAAGCCGGCCTCGAACTGCGATGGCGCAAAGTAAACGCCGTCCTCGAGGCACCCATGGAAGAATTTCCCGAAGCGCACGCGGTCGCTGCCCATGGCCTCTTGGAGGTTCCGCACCGGACCTTCGTGAAAATAGAGGCAAAACATCGAGCCGATGCGCTGGAAGGTGAGGGGAAGTCCCTGAATCGCCTCCCGCGTGGCCGCCTCAAAAGCCGCGCCTGTTTTTTCCAAGAGAGCCCAGCCCCCGATGCGTTCCATTTCGCGCAGTTGGGCAAGGCCCGCCGCCATCGCGATGGGATTTCCAGAGAGTGTCCCTGCTTGATAAACGGGGCCGTCGGGCGACAGGTAGTCCATGATTTCCGCCCGCCCGCCAAAGGCTCCCACTGGCAGTCCGCCGCCGATGACTTTTCCCATGGCCGTGAGATCGGGCGTGATTTTGTAGATTTCCTGCGCGCCACCGGGCGCGAGGCGGAAGCCGGTCATGACCTCGTCAAAAATCAAAACGGCACCCTCGCGTGTGCAGATTTCTCTCAGACCCTCAAGAAATCCTGGTTCCGGCAAATACAGACCGGCATTGGCTGGGACTGGCTCAAGGATCACGGCTGCGATCTCTCCCGGGTTGGCCGAAAAGGCAGCCCGGATGGCGTCGGCGTCGTTAAAGGGGAGTGTGACGGTGAGCCTTGCGAGCGCCTCCGGCACGCCAGCGCTGTCTGGGTTGCCATGGGTGAGCGCCCCGCTGCCGGCTTTCACGAGGAGCGAGTCCACATGCCCGTGATAGCAGCCCTCGAACTTGATGATCTTGGATCGGGCTGTGAACCCTCGGGCGAGTCGGATACAGCTCATGGTGGCCTCGGTGCCGCTGTTCACCATGCGCACTTTCTTTACCGAGGGCACCATGCGGCAGATCGTCTCTGCCATTTCGACTTCCAGAGGATTCGGAGTTCCAAAGCTCAATCCGCGTCCTGCCGTTTCACGCACCGCCTCAATGACCGGTCCGGCCGCATGGCCAAGGATCGCCGGGCCCCAAGTTCCCACAAAATCGATCAACTCGCGGTCATCCACCGTGGTCAGTCGGCAACCCCTTGCCGACTTCACAAAAAACGGCTCGCCTCCCACGCCCCGGAAGGCCCTCACAGGCGAGTTCACCCCGCCGGGGATGCGTTTTTTTGCGGCTTCGAAAAGTTGTCGGGATGTGGTCATGGAAAATTGGGTTTGAGGGCGTTGATGGTTGACAGCGCTGCGGTGAAATACAAGATCGTTGGCATCTCATTCCCGTGCTGCTGCGACGCGCTCGGGAAGCATTTTTCAGGAAAATCATGGCCACCATTAAAATCGACCCGACCCTTCATCAGCAAAAGAAGCCCGACTGGATCAAGGTGCGCCTGCCCTCGAATCCCGTGTTCTTTTCGACCAAGGGTCTGATTTCGGATCTCCGCCTCCACACCGTTTGCGAAAGCGCGCAGTGCCCAAACCGCTGGGAGTGCTGGAGCGGGGGAACCGCCACTTTTATGATCGCAGGCGATCGCTGCACGCGGGCCTGTGGATTCTGCGCCGTCGATACCGCCAAACCTTTCGCCCTCGAGGAGGATGAACCTCAGCGCGTCGCGGAGGGGGTGAAACGCCTCGGCCTCAAACATGTCGTAATCACCGCTGTGGCGCGTGACGACCTCGCTGACGGTGGCGCCGATCATTTTGGCAAAACTATCGAAGCCATCCGCGCGCTGGACCCGAAAATCGTCATCGAAGTTCTTGTGCCGGATTTCAATGGCAAGGACGAACCACTCCAGCGCGTTCTTCAAGCCGGGCCCGATGTTTTCAATCACAACCTCGAAACCGTCGAGCGCCTCACGCCGCTTGTGCGTTCCCGTGCGAAGTATCAACTCTCGCTCGATTTTCTCGCCCGTGCCCGCGAACTCAGTCCCGAACTGATGACCAAGAGCGGCATCATGCTCGGACTCGGCGAGACGGAGCCCGAGCTTTTTCAGGCCATGGACGACCTGCGCGAAGCCGGTGTCCGCGTTCTCACGCTCGGTCAATATCTCCGCCCCACTCCGAACCACCTGCCTGTTGTTGCCTATATCACTCCTGAGATGTTCGACCACTACGGCGACATTGCGCGCAACAAGGGGTTTGAATTCGTCGCCAGCGGTCCGCTCGTCCGCAGTTCCTACCACGCGGCGGATTTCAACCCGGTTCAGCGTTGACCTGGAAAATCATCGCAGCTGGCAGGCCTGCGCTCGAGTTTGCCAAAATCGGCATCGAGGAATACCTCGGGCGCTTGGGAGCATTTGCTAAAG
>JBIIUB010000017.1:0-35720 GCA_044340205.1 Terrimicrobiaceae bacterium | reverse complement strand
GGCATCAACTAAACACTCCACATTTTAAAAAACTATGGCTCTTGAAAAAATCACCCAAGTCGGCGGACGCGGCGTCTATGTGCCCGGCGACGACCTCGACACCGACCGCATCATCCCTGCCCGCTTCATGAAGTGCATCACCTTTGACGGGCTTGGCGAATTCGCCTTCTACGACGCCCGCGCCTTCGCCAAAGCCGAGGGGCAAACCCACCCGCTCGACGACGCCCGCTTCACCGGCGCCAGCATTCTGCTCTCTGGGTCCAACTTCGGCTGCGGCAGCTCCCGTGAACACGCCCCGCAGGCCCTATACCGCTTCGGCATCCGCGCCATCATCGCCGAAAGCTTCGCCGAGATTTTCTTCGGAAATTCCATCACCCTCGGCATGCCCTGCGTCGTGATGAGCGGTGAAAACATCCGCTCCGTCGCCAAACTCATCGAGTCCGACCCCGCCGCACTCCTCACCCTCGACCTCACCGAGAAAAAACTCTCCATCGCCGACATGGACTTCCCCATCACCATCGCCCCACACGCCCACGAGGCGTTGGTCACAGGCAAGTGGGACGCCATCGCCGACCTGCTCGAAGGCATCGACGCCGTGCGCACCCGCGCCGCGACCCTGCCCTACATGGCGGCATAAAATCAAACCCACCCGCGTGCGGGCGCGCGTCGTTTCAAGTTGGATTTTCTCCTCTTTCTCATCGGCACGGACGAGCCTCTCGAAGGTTGCTGGGAGCGCTTGGACGACGCCTTTGCGGGGTGCGTGATCCAGATCGAAAAAACGGGCGAGGGAATGCTCGGCCGCATCGTCTCACTTCCCAAAACCATGGCCGAGGCAGGTTGGCAAATCGGCGAACCCAAATGGCAGGACATCCGGCCCGTAGGTCAATCCCGCTGGCTCATTCGCGATCTGCGCAAGCACTTCGACACGCGCACCGGCCGAGTCGTCGGCATCGACCTGCAGGAATACAATCTCTCGCTGGCCGCAGGGGGACGCCTCCGCCTCCACACCAGCAGCCTCCCGATGTTTCCGGTTCAATCTTGGAAACGCATCGCATCGCCGCCTCAAAAATAAAATTCATTTTGAATTGAACTCTTCGGCGTCCTGTGAAAGCCTGTTCCCCGATGAGCGTCGCTTCACAGCCTCTTCCTGAAACGCAAGCCACCGATACGGCTTCCCGCGAGCACTTCGAAAACACGCTCGTCGAGGTCTTTTCAGAGCTCGCCGATCTCTTCGGCAACCCACGCTCCCACGGCCAGATCTATGGTATACTCTTCGCCTCGCCCGAACCGCTGACGATGGATGACATCGCCGCGCGACTCGGCATCAGCAAGGGCTCCGCGAGCCAAGGCCTCCGCGCATTGGAGACGCTGGGAGCCATCGAGCGCGACGCCAGCACACGCACCTCCACCTACGCCGCAAAGCTCGAGCTAAAAGTCCTCATTTCCGGCTTCGTCCGCCAACGCCTGCTCCCCCGCCTCGACTCCAGCAAAACCCAACTCGCCACGCTCAAGCCCCTCCTGCTCAGCCTGCCCTCGGAGCACAGCGCCGACTACCAACTCCGCCTCAAGCGCGTCACCCAATGGCACGACCGCGCCCTCCGTTTCCTCCCACTCGCCCAAAAACTCCTCGACACCGCCTCGAAGTTCCCCACATCCATCGACTAGATAAACCGCGTGCCTACCACGCCACCACCTGACTCTCCACACAATGGAGCGGCCACTCAACCAAGCCGCAACCAAAGGCGGCAGCATGGGTTGAAATAATCAGCCCACCTCATTCTTCCATTTTCGCCACTACCCTATCGATGAGAATGACATCGCCTTTCTGCTCTGCGCCATGAATGGCCATGCAACACACTTGATCAGCTACGATCCACACCTTTTGGACTTGGATATCCACTATCCAGAGATCATTTTTTCTTCAGCAATTCCTTTCCTCAACACACTTCGCCAAATTCAATAATTTTGCCGCGCAGCGCGAAGGTGGATCATTCCCCTATCAATTATATGCAAAACAGGACTTGAAATCCCGTATTGCATATTTTAAAATAAACTCATGATTGCACGCGAGATCGCAACGGAGATGAGAACCGTTTTGGGGGAATACCCCATTGTAACCATTCTTGGCCCACGCCAGGCGGGCAAGACAACGCTTGCCAGATCCATATGCCATGAAGCGGATTATGCTAATCTTGAAGTGCCAGAGACGCGCGAATTCGCACAGTCCGACCCGAAAGCATTTTTGGCTCAGTTCCCTGGACAGGTCGTCATTGATGAAATTCAAAGGGTGCCAAGCCTTTTGAGCTATATTCAAGATATCGTCGACAGCGAAAAACGAAATGGACGCTTCGTGCTTACAGGCTCGCATCAATTGGAATTGCGGGGAGCCATTTCCCAGTCCCTTGCCGGTCGCACCGCCCTTTTGCATCTCTTGCCGTTTTCCATCAGCGAGCTGGCCAGCGCGGGCGTGGTCTACGATCGATTTGAAGACTATGCCTTTCAAGGCTTCCTTCCGCGGATTTATGACTCCGGCCAGCGACCTACTGTCGCGTGGTCCAATTACTACCAGACATATGTCGAACGCGATGTGCGTCAATTGATTGATCTGAAAAATGCCGCCCTTTTTGAAAAATTCATCAAATTACTGGCCGGCCGCACGGGCCAGCTGATCGAGTATAGTTCACTGGCAAATGATGTCGGGGTTGACTCCAAGACAGTGCGCAGTTGGCTTTCCATCCTGGAAGCATCATTCCTCATTTTCAAACTCCAGCCCTACTTCGAAAATTTCGGGAAACGCGTGGTTAAAAATCCGAAATACTACTTCACGGATGTTGGTCTCCTGTGCTTCCTCCTGGGAATCCGTGAACCCGAACAAGTGACGCGGGATCCACTGGTAGGCGGCATTTTTGAAAATCTGGTTATTTTGGAGTTTTTGAAAGAACGATGGAATCGAGGCCGTATCGCAGACTTCTATTTTTTTCGTGACAGCAACGATAACGAGGTCGATTTGCTGGTCATGGAGGGACGCGAAATCCTTGCGATGGAAATCAAATCCTGCGCCACATTCAACACGGGCCTATTGAAAGGAATTTCCCGCATCAAAAAACTCATGGATAACACATTTCTAAAAACATTCTTGATTTACAATGGCCACCCCTTCGAGCGCAGCGACAAAACAGAAATCCTGTATTTCCGCGATTCTGCAGAAAAAATTCTCCGCCAAAGGGTGAGCTTTTGAGCAACCCACGCCCTCACAGACATCTGGTCCATATTCCAACGCCCACAATTGTAGCGGCGCGTCTATGACCGCCGAAAGTCGCCCCTCGCCACTCGACCCTCGCCACTTCTCCCCCCTTCTCCTCATGCCCTCCACCCGCCGCGTCCTCTCCACCGACATCGCCTGCACCGATTATGAGGCCCTCGGCGCTTTCTCTCACCGTGCCTTATCTTACAGCCTAAAGTCTCCAGTAGAAATTTTGCTTCTTAACCAAAACTAACAACAATGCCAACCCATCCCATCCTTGTAGCCGGCGCCGGCGGATTCATCGGCGGCGAACTCGTTAAAACCCTCCTTACCCAAGGCCATTCGGTCCGGGCCGTGGATAAAAAGCCCCAATGGCAATGGTATCAACGCTTCTCGGAAGCCGAAAACCTCACGCTTGACCTGGAACTCAAAGACGCCTGCATCCAAGCCGTTAATGGCTGTAATGCAGTATACAACCTGGCTGCCGACATGGGCGGTATGGGCTTCATAGAACTCAACAAGGGACTCTGCATGCTCAGCGTTCTCATTAACACGCACCTCCTCATGGCCGCACGCCACTGCGGGGCTTCACGCTTTTTTTACTCATCCTCCGCCTGTGTTTATGCCGGTTACAAACAACGCGAAACTGAAAACCCCGGCCTCAAAGAAGAGGACGCCTACCCCGCCGATCCCGAGGATGGCTATGGATGGGAAAAACTCTTCTCTGAGCGTATGTGCCGCCACTTCCGCGAAGACTTTGGCATCGAAACACGCGTTGCCCGCTACCATAATGTTTACGGCCCGCACGGAACATTTGACGGAGGACGCGAGAAAGCCCCCGCAGCCATATGCCGAAAAGTCATCTCGGCTAAGCTCAACGGCACCAAAGATATCGAAATCTGGGGCGATGGGCTCCAAACACGCAGCTTCCAATACATCGACGACTGCATTTATGGCACCCAAGCCATCATGAACAGCGATATTCTGGATCCGATCAATCTTGGTTCCGCAGAGATGGTGTCGATCAATCAACTTGTCGACATAGTAGAGGACATTGCTGGAATCAAGCTTCAACGGCATTATAAACTCGATGCGCCGAAAGGCGTTCGCGGTCGCAGCAGCGACAACACGCTTATCAAAAAACTTCTGGACTGGGAACCATCCGTCCCGCTGCGCATCGGCCTTGAAAAAACCTATGCTTGGATTTATGACCAAATGAAATCCGGAAATTCCAAAGATAGCGTTGTGAATCGTTTTTAACTCAAATCCGGCATTGAACTACTTCTGTTTTGGAATTCCTCCAAACTTTGAATCCCTGCCAGCCAGCTCCTCAAGCCGCCACATACGACCTCATCGGCGTCAAGATGAGCATCGTGGATATTCCGAAAACCGTGCATTGCATTCTTGAGGCCATCGCAAAGAATCAACAAGGCTATGTTTGCGTGACTGGAGTTCACGGTGTGATCGAGTCTCGAGATGATCCAAAACTTCAAGAAATTCTCAACAAGGCTTTTCTATGCGTTCCTGATGGCATGCCAACCGTCTGGATGGGTCGCATTTTAGGACACAAATCCATATCCCGGGTTTATGGCCCGGATTTGATGCTTGCTCTTATGGAAGCGACGCAACACCATCCTCTCAAACACTTTTTTTACGGTGGGGCACCGGGAGTGGCTGAAGAACTTCAAGCTAGTTTGGAAAAATCTTTTCCAGGCATTCAAACTGCCGGCGCCTATTGCCCCCCATTCCGCTCCTTGAATGAAAGTGAAATTTCAGATCTTCAGAGAATCGTCTCCTCAACAAAGCCAGACATTTTTTGGGTCGGCCTCAGCACTCCTAAGCAGGAACGCTTCATGGCAGAATTTCTGCAACTCCTCGACACCAAAATCATGATCGGTGTCGGCGCAGCATTTGATTTTCACACGGGACGCGTTCGCCAAGCTCCTCGCTGGATACGCCAAAACGGTTTGGAGTGGCTTTTCCGACTCATTCAAGAACCAAAACGCCTCTGGAGCCGCTACCTTAACATCATTCCCCGCTTTCTTTGGCTCGTCCTCACCTCTCAGTCCAAGACACCAAAAGTTTAAGACTTTCGCCAGAGCCCGTAGCATCGCCGCCCGCCACCTCAAGCAAAAAATACTCTTCCTGTATTACTTGCTGGAAAAGTAAAAACTCCGCAGTGCATAAAAATTGACCACCGAGGATACAGCGAACATAGAGATGAAGAAGACAGACATCGACACGGAATGGCATAAACCAAATGCCAGCAAGTTACAAACTACCCCCCTTCTATCAATTCTGTTAATTTTGTCTAAAATAAATTGCCCAATTTCAGAAAACCAACGAAATTTCTTGGCGCAGCTTAGCACATAACGCACAAGTCTACCCACCATACCCAATAAATCTAAAGATAGACTTTTACGGGCTTACTTACAATGAAATTCTCTCAAATCGAAACTTCTGATTGTCTGAGCGTCTTGATTCCAGCCTACAATGAAGCCAAGACGATTCGCTTTGTTGTTGAAGCGGTTCTTCAGCAGACTATTGTGCGGGAGGTCATCATTGTAGATGATGCATCCACGGATGGAACCTTCTCGATCTTGGAAGACATGTCAAAAGCCTTCCCACAAGTCAGATTTTTTCAGCATAAGGTTAATCAAGGAAAGGGTGCGGCACTCCGAACGGCAATCCGACACGCCACTTCTCATTTGGTTATCATTCAAGATGCAGATTTTGAATATGACCCCGCAGAGTATCCAATTCTTTTAAAGCCGATTCTTGATGGCAAGGCCGATGTTGTTTTTGGATCGCGGTTTATTGGTTCGCAAGCCCATAGAGTCTTGTATTTCTGGCACTCTGTAGGAAATGCTTTTCTCACTTGTCTTTCCAATATGTTTACCAATCTAAACTTGAGCGACATGGAGACTTGTTACAAAGCTTTTCGCCGCGAAGTTATACAACAAATTCACATCGAGGAAAACCGATTTGGATTTGAGCCCGAGATTACAGCCAAAGTCGCACAGCTTGGTGTTAGGATTTATGAGGTTGCCATTTCCTACCATGGGCGCACATATGCCGAGGGGAAAAAAATTGGTTGGAAGGATGGGTTTAGTGCTATTCGATGCATTTTGAAATACGGATTTTTCCGCCGATTCTTTAAAATATGGCCTTAAAACTCGCGAGACTTTATATTCTCTTTTCGGCCTCCTGTATTCTCAGCGGGTGGGTCCTTTCTATTCTTGGCTCACTTTCTGCCTTGGGTTATGGGCTTACTCTCCCAGCGATTTTTTTAGGTTTACTTTTTCTTTTCCCAAGTTCGCCAGATGGAAGCAGAAAGGGATTCTTTATCCGTCTTGGACGTTACAAGAAACCCTTACCGGCACTTTTTGTAATCATTGCGCTCTTATGCCTCATCGGGGGTCTATTACACGCCCCTAATAACTACGATTTTCTGACATACAGACTTTCTAGGCTCTTAAACTGGCAAGAAGCAAGGGCTTGGCATTGGATTGAAACTTTTAATCCAAGAATGAACTACAGCGGTCCAAATGCTGAGTGGTTGCTTTCACCTCTTCTGGCTTTCACTCAATCGGACCGCTTCTTTTTCTTAATAAATTGGCTGGCTTATTTACTCATGCCCGCCTGCATTTTTGTTGTTTTTCGCGGCATGGGGGTGAGGGCCAAGTCGGCGTGGTGGGGAATGTGGCTTGTCCCTATGGCCTATTGCTTTGTGGCTCAGGCAACCTCTGTTGGGAATGATTTATTAGGGGCAGCATTTTTTCTTTTTGCGATTGCATTTTCAATACAAGCCCGCCGGACCTCCTCAGTTAGTCTTCTTGCTATTTCCGCATTATCGATAGCCATTTGCACGGGAATCAAGGCCAGCAATTTGCCACTCGTCTTGCCTTGGCTGCTGTCGATCCTGCCATGTTTTGAGCTGTTTCGGCGCGCAAGTGGTAAAGTGTTTTTGGTCATTGTTGCATGTTCATTTGTCCCAATGGCAGCACTCAATTTCTACCACGCACGCAATTGGAAGGGAACAAGCCTGGAGGATAAAGATTTGGAAGCGGGCAGCATTTGGGCTGGACTGATTGGCAACACATTGCAGGCAACAATTGGAGCGCTTCAGCCACCTGTTCTGCCAATGCCCACACCAATCAACAATAAACTGGAGGCACTTATCCCATATTCCGTTCAGAGTTTTCTTGCAACCGATTTCCCCAGGCTTCAATTGCGATTTGTTGAGCTTCCCAACGAGGAGAATGCTGGCTTGGGATTAGGTATTTTTTCTATTCTAATCTCAGGATTTCTTTTTACCGTTTACAACCACCATCATAGAAAACATGCGAATCAAACCAATTCACTGATAGGCTACAATAGGAAGAATGATCCACCACTAGGAATGAATCTATTCGGTTTAATAATCTACAGCGGAATGATTTTTTCCACTGGAGCCTATATGGCCCTTATGGGCTCCGAGTCAACAGCTCGACTTTTGTCGCCTTATTATCCTGTCTTGGCCGCCCTTCCTTTTGGATTAATCGGAATTACACGCACGCTTGACAAAAAAGTTTGGCGCGTAGTTTTTTTTCTTCTTGCTGCAAGCGCAATCATACTACCAATCACAACGCCTTCAAGGCCATTACTTCCCATTCCTCAGTTGGCCAACTCATTTAACCTCCCAGAGAAATTAAAAAACCGCATAATTTTGGTTTATGAAACCTACATGAAACGCTCAGATGCCTTGGCTGAACTGAGAGAAGTCCTTCCAAATCATTTTAAAAATATTGGTCTTATTTGCTCCGTCGATGATACGGAGGTCTCCCTCTGGAGGCCATTTCATGAAAACCGGAGGGTTATTCATATTAAAACCAAAGACATGTTGGAAAATGTGGATTGTGTGATTGTTAACATTGACTCCAATGAGTCTAAATCATTGGAGCAAAAAGAAACTATGATGCTACTTCAAAGCCAAAATGAATGGAAAGCAGGTGATGCAATACCGATCACATTAAAAATTCAGGGAGGCAAACAAAAGTGGGTTATTTATAATAAAACTTTTTGATTTTTCTGATTAGGCATTGGACATCTGTTGCTTGCCAAATTCCAACTTACTATTTTAGTTAAAATAAAGCTCATCAATGAATAACTATAGTATAAAATTACTTACCTCGCTTGTTGTTGTCCTATCACTACTTGCATCGTTGTATATTGGAGCTAAAGTTGCTGAAGGAAATTATTTTAATTTAGCATTTTGTTGTGCACTAGTTGCTGGAGCATTTTATGCGTTGTTCATAAATAAATATTGGATATTTATTTCACTGGCAATTGCAAGCTTTGGGTTTAGAATTCAGCCGATGGGTCCTGCATTGGATCCTGAGCATCTTGCCGTCCTATTAGCCAGTGGATTTATTCTTTCGAATTTTTGGAAAAAAGCGAAGCGGGCATTAAGTGAAGACGCTATTTCCAAAGCATTTATATTGTTTAATAGATCTTTTATTGTTTTTACACTTTTCCTTATCGTCCATGCTTTTATAACTTATTATTATCCTTCACCGGAGATTGTTGTCGGGTTCGGAAACCTTGCGAAACAATATTTTTCATTTTGGGTTCCATTTGCGATGATATGGACAACCGTCCGATTTGTGCGATTTCTTAAGCCTCTTACAAATCTGAATACTTGTATTGGATATATTTTTTTGATCGGGATTCTTTTTAATATATGCTTAAGAACGTATTCAAGTTTTTACATTGGTGTCGGAGAAAAAGATATTGTGACTGGTGAGTTAATTGGTGCATCTGCTTTATATATTCCAGTCCTGAACTTAACGGATAATATATATGCGCTAAGAATGTTATCCCCACTTGTTGCACTTTTTGGCATTGCGATGTTGACTTCACAAAGAATTCCGAAAAAAAGTAGCGGACCAAAAATCTTATGGATTTCTTTAGTCGCCCTTGGAGTTATTGGTGCTCTTTTAAGCATGGGGCGCGCCACCATGATTATTACAGCGTTTCTTCTTATTACCTTCTTATTAATTAGAAAGCATATCGCTGCTGTTGCACTAATTTTTTTACTTTTCATATTTCTGATAGTCGGTGCCCGAATTGCCTATGAAACCGATAGAGATTATGTCCCTTTCGGATTGCAGCGAAGTCTCGCGATGATTCCTGGCATGGATATGCCGGATGCCAAAGGAGATATTGATAATTCAAGCCTCTGGCGCTGGACATTGGCCATGCGCGCTTTCACGGAATGGCAATCAAACAGCAGGAAGTTTTTTATTGGACGCGGCGTTCACGCTTTTACGGATAGGGATTTACTTGTATTAAAATATGGAGACCCTTTCTCAACTATGGATGTGGGTTTGCGACGCGGTGCAACGCACAGCGGTATCACGGATTTATTAATTACAATAGGTCTTTTGGGTGCAATTTTATATTTTTTCGTTTTTATTGGATTTGTTCACGCCATTATTAAAATTTTGATGATATGTCAGACGACTAAATCGATTACTTATGAAATTGTTTTTGTCTCCCTTATTTTTTCTATTACAATGTTTCCCATTTTCATCTTAGGTGGAGGAGGGGTTTATAATACAGTTTCATTGCTTTTTTGTGCGGCGCTGGCAAATCTTGCTGCACTTTCATCTTCTGAATTTGAACAACAGAGATCGGCGTCGTAGCCCGTGTTTCAACTTTTAAAATCACAAGTGGAAACCCATCCCGCTCGGGCTGGTGCTATTGCGGGGCTCTTCCAGCAGGGGAGTAGTATGCTGGCAGCTATTTTGTTAGTGCCAATTTCGATCCACTATTTAGGCCCTGATCGTGCAGGAGTGTGGTTTGCCTTTCAGGGATTGATAGCGATGCTTGCTCTTTTAGATATGGGATTTGGTTTTGCTATTTCACGACAAGCAGCATTCACGCTTGGTGTTGATGATGACACAGGCCCGTCGCGTGGTTTTTTAAGTCTTCCGACAGGCCTTGGCGGAGTATCGTGCTTGTTCCACATCATGATGCGAATGTATCGCATAACGGCACTCGTTGTTTTAGTGATCGGTTCAATAGGTTTTGAGTTTATTCAAAACTTCGGTCGCCTATTACCCCCCCAAGATTGGGAAGCTCGGCTTTGCTGGTATGCATTGGTTGTTTCAGCCACACTGCAGATTCTCAGCCTCGGACACGCCGCGCTTGTCAATGGGCTCGGCTTAACTTTTAAAACAAAAGCCCTCGCCGGATCTCTGATCCTCCTTTCTGGCGGCCTGGCCGTTGCTGCCGCCAGTATAGGCTTAGGTCTTATTGGAATGGGCTGTTCATTTCTTGCAACAGCGTTTGTGCAGTGGATTGCAGTTAGGTATCTTGTTCCGAATTCACTGCGCTCATTGGATTCCGTGAATGCAAACTGGATTAGCAGAAATGGCGGGTGTTGGAAACAAGTGCTCCTCCTCTCAAAAAGCGCACTGCCCATTGGTGGAGTCCTCGTATTTGCCTCACTCATTTATACGATCCAGCCGACGATTTCTGGAATGATTATTGGTCCAGAGAGTGTGACGCCCTTTTATGTCGCACAAAAAATTGCCGGGGCACTCAATTTGGTCATCATGCAAATTTGCCTTCCGCAGCTGCCCTTCCTAACCCGCCTCGTTGGCGCTCGAGATTTTAAAAATGCCTTTTCAAAAATATCTCAAGTCATGCGCTTAGGATTATTAGCTTTTATTGTTTCAGGATTATTATTTTATTTTTTAAGCCCGATGGCGGCGAAAGTTCTGTTACACAAACAATCCTACCTTCAGGACCCAGCACTTGCGGTTCTGACGCTAGACTTTGTTGTGCTTGGTATTTCAAGTTTTGCAGCACAAATAATTCTTGCAACAGGTCACAATCCGTTTCTGCTCTCAACTCTACTTACTGGCTTGATGGCACTTTGCCTATCAATAGTGCTCACTCCGCACTTGGGTTTATTAGGGTTAACTCTCGCCCCACTCCTAGCTGGAATTTGTTTTAACTATCGCGTTAGCCTCTTTGAATTTAATCATCTTCAACATCATTTCAAGAATGCTACCAAGACTTAGACAAAATTTTAATCGTTTCTTAAGGCTTTTCGGCTACCAAATCAAGTCCGTTCAGCAACTTCCCAATGAGAACTTGTTGGGCATTTCACAGCGCTACAACATTCGGACGATTTTAGATGCTGGAGCAAACGAAGGTCAGTTTGCACTCTGGTCGCGCAAGTTTTTTCCAAAGGCCTCTATCTATTCGTTTGAACCCGTAGAATCCACATTTAAAAAACTACAGCTCATTGCAAAGGATAGTCACCGATGGGATGTTTTTCAGGTCGCGCTCTCGGATACCTGCGAAGATCGACAAATTTTTCACCATATTAATCATCCCTCTTCATCATCGCTACACGAATCCACAGCTGAGGAGCTTACCTTATTTCCGGAAACTCAAGAGAAAAGCTTAGAACATGTCTCCTGTATAACGCTTGATCACTGGCTGAATAAGTTTAATTCTCTTATAAAAGAAGATATTCTTCTGAAATTAGACGTTCAAGGGCATGAAACCTGCGTTTTGAAGGGGGCTAAAGATGTCTTGGCGATGACGAGTGTTGTAATTACCGAAGTCATTGTTGGAAGTTTATATCGCGAGCAAGCGCGATTTGTTGACATTGTTCATCTCTTGGCTGAGTCGGGCTTCCAATTTCAAGGCGTATTGGAACATGGTTTTGATCAAAGTGGCTCCGTCATATCATTGGATGCCGTATTTATAAAAGATTCTAGCAAATGACAGCCAATTCCTTCTACACTCGACAGTCCGAAGCGCGTAAAATTAAAGAGCCAAATGATGTCGAACGATTATCTTGTGAAAATGAGGTTGTTTTTAACAGGATTATTAGCCCCGTTTTGCCGAGCGACAAAAGTGCCTGCATCTATGAGGCGGCAACTGGTCCTGGGATTCTTCAATTTTGGCTTCGCAAGCAGGGTTTTACAAACAGGGAGGGTAGTGATTTTTCTGAAAAGGAAGCATCTTTCGCACAGCATGTTACTCCTGCTATTCGCCATACAGACTCGCTTTCAGACCTTACGGAGCGTTTCACCGAGGAGAGCCTACAGGCAATTATTGCATTAGACTTCTATGAGCATATTGAAAGAGAGGATTTTATTCGTTTTTTAAAAATAGCCCATAGTCGACTTTCTCCGGGAGGTTGGTTGGTGCTAAGGGGGCCCAATGCAGACAGCCCTTTAGTTGGCTTAAATCTCTATAATGATGTCACTCATGTCTGGGCTTATACAACGACCTGTCTGCGTATTTTATGTCAATTGGAAGGTTTTCAAGATGTTCGTTTTTGCGATGATGCCATCCCAGGGATTTACCATGGGTATACATGGAAAATGCCACTCATGCGATTGGCGCAGAATATTTTGACGCAACTTGTTTGGATGGCTTCTCGCCAAAGAGTCCAATTTTGGGGATCATCGATTTACCTCTTCGCTCAAAAAAATTAAGTTCCTATGAGTCAACGACAATGGATATTCTACACCGATTCTCCACCACTATTGGAAGGAGGACATGGAAATCATGGCATAGCCGTTCAGATTCTTAAGTCCATCGGCGAACAGTTTACTTGCGTTCTGACCCGAAAATTCCGCCGCTCTATCTCCCGCACAACAATACGCAATGCTAGTGCAGGAACCCGATTGGTTCTTCATCCAGATGTCAGTGGTTATGGGATAAAAAAATTCTTTCCACTGTTAGGTTCCATATTAGATTTTCTCGTTTTTGGGATTTGGATTATTTTTTCAAAGAATAGTTTCTGTAAGGAAAAAAATTGGTTCATACTATGTAGCGCCAATTACTGGTTCCTTCTACATATCTTGCTTTTGCAAAAATTAAGGATTGCTACACACATATACTTAGTTGATGAAATAGAGGCTTCCGCAGAATACAATCAACCAAAATGGTTCCGCTTTTTGGTAAGGCCAACACTTTCACTCGTTTTAAGAAATAGTTGTTCGGTCTTTGCCATTTCAGAAGGCTTTGTTGGTTTTTTAAAAAATGAATATGGATGTAACGCTCATTGGTTGCCACTTCCAAGCCAGAATCCACCAATTTCGCCAGCAATCCCTGTAAGCAATAATGAGCCAATAAGAAGTATTGTTTTCATTGGAGGTCTTAATTATCTCTACCTCAGCGCACTCAAAGATCTCTATGAAGCAATAGCCGAGTTTAACGCCAAATCCACTTGCATGTCTCCCTGGAAGTTAGAAGTTCTGAGTTATAACTCTCCTGAGGCACTACTATCTCTCTTGCCCGATCAAGACCATCTTATTTTTTATCAAAATCTTTCATCTCAAGAAAGAATTGTGCGCATGTCTCAATCTGCAGCATGCTTCTTGCCTTATAGTTTTTGCCAGAGTGAAAAGATTTTAGTTTCCACTTCCTTCTCTTGCAAAATATTAGAATATTTTATCTCCGGTTCTCCTATGTTAGTATATGGGCCTGCTTACGCATCTATTCCAAGATATTTTATCAAAAACAATTTGCCTGTATGCACAACCAATTATTCTCAGTTAAAAGAGGCTTTACATAAACTGCACCTAGTCCGAGGTTCAGATTACTTGGCAAAATACCATACAGTATGGAACAAATACCATTCCCCAAATGCCTTCAAGGCGAATTTTATAAAATATACAAATCCCAAAATTTTAGCACATTAATTAGTATAAATATATTTTGGGCGATAGTTTTTCCCATAGCTTACATTTCAAGGCTCAATTATCACTGACATAAACTTGCTTGCATGTCCGATTAATAGAAGCCGTCATGCTCTCCGCTGTTAGACATGCGCACGGAAACAATTCCATAGCACACGTCTGTGTATAATCCCGATTTCAGTATCGTCACGCCGACATTCAATCAACTGGACTGGTTGCGGTTGTGCATTGCAAGCGTGCGGGACCAAGCTGTGGCCACGCCCTCAAGGCTCGATGGTGGACTCTCGACGATTTCAATTGAGCACATCATTCAAGACGCTGGAACTCCAGACATCAAGGAGTTGGCACAGGAACTTGGAGCTGAGTTTTACCGTGACGATCAGTTGGTATTTAATGAGCGGAAAGAGACGAGAAACAAGAAGCTAGAGACGAGCCACTTGCACCCCGAGGCCGCCAATGAGGACCGGCCGACCTACACCATCAAGATTTTCAGCGAGAAGGACGCCGGAATGTATGATGCCATTAATCGTGGCCTTGCGCGGTCTACTGGCAAAATTTGCGCATGGCTTAACTCTGATGAGCAATATCTGCCCGAAACACTTTCCAAAGTGGCGGAAATCTTTCAGCGGAGAACAAAGCTGGATGTCTTGCTTGGCGATGCAATTTTGCTTAATTCTTCATTTGATCCAGTTTGCTATAGGAGAATTATGGTTCCCAACCTTTGGCATACTCGCTTGGACCACCTGCACTCGCTGACTTGCGCCATGTTTTTTAAAAAATCGGCCCTACCAAATCCGCCTTTGAATCCGAGATGGAAGGTTGTCAGCGATGCGATCTTGATGGAGCATTTTTTGCTCAGCAAGAAAAATATCCACACTTGCCGATTACCGCTGGCCACTTATGCCTTCACCGGACAAAATCTCAGTGCGGACAAAAATTGCAAAGAACTAGAGCAATGGTGGGCGGAAACGCGATGGCCTCCACTAGCCCTTAAGCCTATCATTGTCATACAAAACCGCTTCAGACGATTGCTGACTGGTGCCTATCAAAATTTCCAACTGAATACCATGATCCACACTTTTACTGGTTACAAATCCCTGAGAAGAAGAGTTTCAGGCCTATGGCCGCGTTAATTCCAAAGATCGTCGCGGTTGCTCAAACGCCGCCCCCCTTTCATGGGCAAGCGATAATGAACCAACTCCTTTTGGAAGGGGAATATTCCCGAATTCAGTTCCGCCATGTGCGAATGGCTTTTTCGGATGATATCCAAGAAGTTGGCGTTTTCAGGTGGAAAAAGGTTTTTCATTTGTTGGCGGTTTTTTTTGGCATTGTGGCGGCTCGCTTTCGGACTGGCGCCCAGGTTCTCTACTACCCTCCGGCAAGTCCGAATATGGTGCCTTTTTTGCGTGATTGCGTGCTACTCATTAGCACGCGCTGGCTTTTTAAAAAAACTGTTTTTCATTTTCACGCCAATGGTCTCGCTGATCTCTACGCGCAGCTACCTTGGCTGTTACAAAAAGCTTTCTGGCTGGCTTACGGGAATCCTGCCCTTTCCGTAATCATCTCGAACTATGGGATCAGAGATGGAGAATTTTTGAAATCTAAGAATATTGTTCTCATCCCTAATGGAATCCCCGATCAGCCAGACATAGATTCTACGAATCACTCCGTGACCCATGATGAGCCGGAAATTCTTTTTTCCGGGATGGTAAGCGAGGAAAAGGGCATAGGCATTCTGTTGGAAGCTTGCGCCATATTGAAGCAGCGTGACGCATCTTTCCGATGCAAAATCGTAGGAAAAGCAGCCTCCAAGGTGGAAGAAAACATCTTCACGGAGTTTATTCAACGCCATCAGCTTGAGGATACTGTTGAGTTCACCGGCCCGCTTTATGACGACAATAAATGGAAGGCTTATGCGGAAGCGGATATTTTCTGCTTCCCAACACATTATTCTGCGGAATCCTTTGGATTGGTAGCTGTGGAGGCCATGATGTTTGGGCTTCCCGTTGTCGCAACAAATTGGCGCGGCCTTGCGGATATCGTTGTGGATGGCGAAACAGGCTTTCTCGTCGCTCCGAAGGATGCCCAATCTATTGCCGAGCGCTTGCAGCGCCTCATTTCGGATTCAGATTTGCGAGCAGCCATGGGCGCTGCCGGCAGGCGGCGTTATGAGGACAGATTCACGGTCGATAAATTTCGCAACCGAATGGAGGAGGCCCTTTCATTGGCCTAAGAGGATTCGGTCTTTTTAAATACGATGCGATCCACTACTCAAACTTGCCACCAGTCACTCGATACTCATAAAACCAATGGCTATTAGGTTTAAATTTAAGCAAGCCGTTTTCACTTATAGCCGCGTCTCTATGAGCGACGCTGGAGCTTGCCTACTTTGGTATCACCCCTCAACGGCGCGTCTAAGACAACCGAAAGTTATTCCCAGCCAACTATTTCCGCCTTAATTCTGAAATCGCCTCGGCACACATAGAATAACAAAAAATTGATGGGGTGGATAGTTTTTACTCATCTCCCCATCATGCCGTTAATTTTTAAATTTCGTCTAAAAAACATATTTTTATGAAAGCTGCATTTGTAACAAGTAGCGATCCATCCAATGTGCAGGCATGGTCGGGATCCATATTTTACATGTTGCAGGCAATTCAAAATGCTGGAATAATTACATTTACCATAGGAAATCTTAAAGAAGGCGACTGGAATTTGTCAAAGTTTAAAAAATTACTCTATTTGATCGTTTCCAAGAAGAATTATTTGAGAAATCGAGAACTATTGATTTGTAAAAACTATGCTTCGCAAATAAATAAGAGACTCGTGTCATCTGAATACGATTTTATCTTTAGTCCAGGAACACTCGAATTAGCACATCTTAAATCAGATAAGCCTATTGTGATTTGGACAGATGCTACATTTGCAGGCATGCTTAATTTTTACCCCGAGTTTACCAACCTAGCCTCAGAAAGCATTCGTAATGGCCATAGGCTTGAACAGATGACACTATCAAAATGCCGACTTGCCATTTATTCATCTGAATGGGCAGCAAATTCTGCGATTTCAACCTATCAAATTGATCCTGATAAGGTTAAGGTTGTGCCATTTGGTGCAAATATTAATTCTAACCGAGACTCAAGCGATATCATAAAATTAGTTGACAATAAAAGTTTTGATATTTGCAAACTTTTATTTATTGGTGTAGATTGGAATAGAAAAGGAGGGGATTTTGTTTTAGATATTGCAAAGAGACTTAATGCATCTGGGCTGAGAACAGAACTTCATGTTGTTGGTTGTAAACCACCATTTAATTCCCCGTCATTTGTGGTTTCGCATGGCTTTATATCTAAAAAAACTGAACAGGGCAGGAAACGGATCGATCAACTTTTTTCCGAAGCGCACTTCTTGGTATTACCTACAAAAGCAGAATGTTTCGGAGTGGTATTTCCTGAAGCAAATTCATTTGGACTACCCTGCTTGGCTACCAATGTGGGTGGGATAAAAACAGCCATCCGCGATGGAATAAATGGATGGACCTTTCCATTAGGTGCTTCAGCAGAAATTTACTGCGATAAAATAAAATTGCTTATGTCCTCAAAAGATGATTACAAAAGATTTTCTGCACGCTGTTTTCAAGAATATACTGAAAGAATTAATTGGGATTCATCCGGCGTTATTGTTTCTAATTTAATTAAGCAGTATTGCATTTAAAAAATCTTGAACATAATGCATTGGATAATTATGTTTTAAAATTCTCATGGAGAACTTAATAAATAGCATTTTTTTTCGGTTTATAGGAATCAAATGATCGCACTTTTGGGCTCCTGACTCCGGCAAATTCCATCGCAGGGGAGATTTGTCCAAAATCTGGTGTCGAACCGCCCCTCGCCTGCTGAAGCACAAAAACATGGAGCTTCGACACTTCATCCTGTAAAATACCCCAATACTTTCGCCATCGTAGAAAAGCACTTGAACACGCAACCCTTTAATTCCAGCTGTGGATAGTTATCAGTCCCAAATGCGATCACATGCCTCAAATAGCCAGCTCATCGCGCTGGCGATGGCATGGCTTGTGCCTTTTTTACTTTTTGCATTCGTCCCTTATTCACAAGGTTATGGACCTATTCCCGAGTCGGCTTTCAAGCAATTTTGGAACCTCTCCAAAGGCAGCGGTGACTGGGGGCATTGTTTGTTCGTTTTTCCCGTGGCAGTCCTTATCTTCATCCACACCATCCACCAAAAACCCCTACCGACGCCATCGACCTCTTGGCTTGGTTTTGCTTTGGTCGTTGTAGCGTTTGCCTGCTTTTGGGCAGGACAGCGCATGGGAACGCACTTCATCGGATTCTTCGCGTTCCAAGCCATGGTCGCCAGCTCGATCTGGTTCCTTCTGGGAGGTCAAACAGTCCTGTTTTTTGCTTTCCCGCTCATCTTCCTTGCTTTTGCCTGGCCGGTGCCGTTTTTGGACAACTACATAGCCTTTCCCCTCCGCATGCTAATGTCTCAGGCAGCGGTTTTTTCGCTGGATTTCATTGGTATCGGTGTCGTGCGGAATGGCACGGGGATCCTTTCGGCGCCGGAGCCGTTGCTGGGGATTCCAGCGGGGAAAAAATTTGCGGTGGATGTAGCGGATCCGTGTTCTGGCATTCGGTCACTTTTTTCACTCATGATGGCGAGTGCGCTTTATGGCCATATGGCGATGAAAAATTGGTGGCAGAAGTGGATTCTTTTCCTGTGTTCGGCGCCGCTGGCCATTGCGGGAAATCTGGCGCGGATTCTCATGCTTACGATTGGCACGATTGTATTCGGGTCGGAGTTTGCGATTGGAAAAAGCGCGCTCAGCGAGCCTTCCTGGTTCCACATGGCGGCGGGTTACTTGGTATTCTTTGTGGCCTTGGGAGGCATGATTGGCATTTCCAAAATCCTTCTGAACGCCTCATCCATTCGAGAATTCCTGACGCAGGGCATGAGATCGCTCGTCCAGTCCACACCGAGGCGCCGGACTCCCGCTACCGCGCTACGGCCCCCGCCGCCGCCTTCGAGTTCCATGCAAAAAAAGACCGAGGACGACTACTGACGCGCCCCGCCCACCTTCACCCCCAACAGAAAAAAGACCACCTGACACGGTGGTCTTTTTTTTTAGCAACGAACGGGCGCGTCGCGGTTGTGCCCTTGATTTTCCTCCGTGCTCTCTATGCCCTCTGTGGTTAAACAAAAAGCCTCCGCCCCGCACACAGACGCCTGCTGCGTTCTCAATTTCCTTCTCTGCGCAGGAGCGCCTGCATAGGATGTCCTTCTGTGGCCCATACGCCTGATACCATCATTCGCAATTACGAGCCCCGCGACCGTGCGGCGGTGCGGCGGCTTTGTTGCGAGACGGGTTTTCTCGGCAAGCCGATCGATCCGGTTTTCGAGGACCGCGAGCTCTTCGCCGACTACCTCACCGCCTACTACACCGATGTGGAGCCCGAGGCGGCTTTTGTCCTCGAGCAGGACGGAGTGGTCAAAGGCTACCTCCTTGGCTCCCGGCGTCCGCTGCGCCACCAGTGGTATGGATTTTTCCAAAACCTCCGCCTCTTCGGCATCGGAATGCTCCGCTACCGTGGCTACAATGAAGCCACGCGCGGGTTCATCCTTTGGATTCTCAAAAATTCCTGGCGCGAAGTCCCCGCCGCGCCTCGCCGCACCGCGCACTTTCATTTCAATGTCCTCCCCGAGGCGCAAAAACTCGCCACCACGCAGGCCATGACGAACAAGTATTTCGACTTCCTCCGCGCGCATGGCGAGAAGGAGGTCTTCGGCCAAGTCGTTACCTTCGAGTCCCGGCGGGGCGCGAAGCTTTTCGAGCGATTCGGATTCCGCGTCGTCGAGAAACGCGAGATCACCAAATACAGGGACAAACACCCCGAGCCGGTCTATCTCATGACCGTCATAAAAAACCTCGCCCTGCCCGATTCCCGCACGCTCGCGGGTCGTTAGAAATTTTTGTTTCCAATCCGCTTCGGCGGTGGTCTTCTGTGCCCTCTAGCATGAGCACAAAACGATTTGAAAATCAGGTCGCCGTCGTCACCGGAGCAGGACGCGGCATCGGCGAAGCCATCGCAAAACGCCTCGCCGCCGAAGGCGCCAAAGTCGCCGTCGTCAGCCGCACGGCATCGAACTCCGCACGCACGGCCGACGCCATCAATGCCTCCAATCCTGGTGCAGCCAAGCCCTACGCAGTAGATGTCGCGGACTTCGACGCCGTGCAAAAAACCGGCGACCAAATCCTCGCCGACTTGGGTCGTTGCGACATTCTGGTCAACAATGCCGGCATTACCCGCGACACACTCGCCATGCGCATGTCGAGCGACGACTGGGATGTCGTGCTCCAGACCAATCTCAAAGGCGCCTTCAATTTCACCCGCGCCATCCTCCGCGCCATGGTCAAACAACGCTCCGGCCGCATCATCAATATCAGCTCCGTCAGCGGACTCATGGGCCTCGCCGGCCAAGCAAACTACGCCGCCAGCAAAGCGGGCCTCATCGGCATGACGAAGAGCATCGCCCGCGAAATCGCCAGTCGCGGCATCACGGTCAATGTCGTAGCCCCCGGCTTCATCGAGACCGATATGACCTCCGTCCTCAACGAGGAAGTCCGCAAAGGCGCGCTCTCGCAGATTCCAGTCGCCCGCTTCGGCGCGACGGATGACATCGCCGCCGCAGTGAGTTTCCTCGCGAGTGCCGAAGCCTCCTACATCAGCGGCCAAGTGCTCGCGGTGGATGGCGGCATGAGCATGTAAAAAAGCAGCCTCCCTCCATGACCATCTACTTCCTGCGCCACGCCGAAGCCGAGGATTTGGCCGAGTCGGACTTCGACCGCAAACTCACGCCCAAGGGTCTCCAGCAGGCAGCAAAGGTCGGAAAATTCTGCGCCAGTCACGGTCTCGAGCCTGCCGTCATTCTCAGCAGTCCCGTAACCCGCGCGAGGCAGACCGCCGAAATTGTTTCCAACGAACTCGGCCTCGAGCCCTCCATCGAAGGCTGGCTCGCCTGTGGCATGGAAACTTCCACCCTTCTCGCCCGCCTCGCGCCCCACGCCGCCTGCGACTCGGTGATGATCGTCGGTCACGAACCCGATTTCAGCACAACCATCGGCGAGCTTTTGGGAACTCCCGAGCCTGCAGCCGTGCTGGTGAAAAAAGCCTCCCTCACCGCCATCGACGCGCCATGGCTCGAGCCCGGCGCCGGCCAGCTCCAGTTCTCCATTCCCTGCCGCCTGATGTGAATCAATCCAGTCCCATGAAAGCCCTGTTCCTCACCAACGAATATCCACCCCACATCTACGGCGGCGCCGGAGTGCATGTCGAATACCTCAGCCGCGAACTCGCCAAGCTCATGCCCGTGGATGTCCGCTGCTTCGGCGACCAAAACACCTCCGCCGGCCAGCTGGCCGCGCACGGATTCGGCCTCGACAACACCCGTTGGACCTCTCCGAAACAACTCCAATCCGTCTTCGGCGCCCTCCAGCGTTGCCTCGATTTCAACACCACCCACATCGACGCCAGCGTCGTGCATTGCCACACATGGTATGCCCACTTCGGCGGCATCCTCGCCAAGCTCAACTACGGCATTCCCCTCGTCATCACCGTCCACTCGCTCGAGCCGCTCCGCCCTTGGAAACGCGAGCAACTCGGCGGCGGCTACGATTTCACCTGCTGGCTCGAGCGCACCGCCCTCGAAATGGCCGACGCCGTCATCGCCGTCTCCGAAGGCACCCGCCGCGATGTAGAAAAACTTTTCCAGATCGACCCCACCCGCCTCCACATCATCTACAACGGCATCGACCCCGCCGAATACCAGGCAGTCACCACGCACAGCGTGCTCGACCGCTTCGGCATCGACTCCACCAAACCCTACGCCCTCTTCCTCGGCCGCATCACCCGCCAAAAAGGCATCATCCACCTCGTCAATGCCATCAAGCACCTCGACCCCGGCTTCCAGATCGTCCTCTGCGCCGGCGCTCCCGACACGCCCGAGATCGCGGCCGAAATGAAAGCCGCCGTCGCCCAGGCCCAAAGCCAACGCGACGGCATCATCTGGATCGACCAGATGCTCGACAATAAATCCAAAATCGAACTCTACAGCCACGCAGGCGTCTTCGTCTGCCCCTCCATCTACGAACCCTTCGGCATCATCAACCTCGAAGCCATGGCCTGCGGACGCGCCGTCGTGGCCAGCGCCGTCGGCGGCATCCCCGAAGTCGTCGTCCATGGCGAAACCGGCTACCTCGTCCCCGTCGAGCAAATGACGGCCAGCCCCTTCGAACCCATCGACCCCGAAAAATTCTCCCGCGACCTCGCCGCGCGCATCAACGAAATCATGGCCGACCCCGCCAAACAAAAAACCTTCGGCAACGCCGGACGCCAACGCGCCATCGAAACCTTCTCCTGGGCCTCCATCGCCAAACAAACCAAGGCCCTCTACGAAACCCTCGCGCAGCCTAAGCAATAGCAGGCTTCAAAAAACTAAAAAAAGCCCCCAAGCGGAAAAGTCCATTTCCCCACAGCAAGTCACAAACCTGGGCAATAAACTAGGGGTCAGTGTTCACTTTCTTTCATTTTTCACATTTTCCGCCCTTGAGTTTTTGAAAAAAGCGTTTTTTTGATAAAAAACGCATTATTAGGATGCTTGTGCGATTTTTTCAAAAAATGCGGTTCTTCATGTTCCAAGCTTGTTTCTTGAAGAAGTGGCTTGCCAACGCAAGCGCTCTCCTCCAGTTTCCGTGCCTCCAAACGAAAGGGCGGCCTGCTGATTGTGCAACGGCTGCTGTGTAACAACTTCACGATCATGTCTAAATCCCTTGTTATTGCCGAAAAGCCCTCTGTAGCCCGCGATCTTGCAAAGTCCCTCGGCAAATTCACCAGCAAGGATGATTTTTTTGAAAATGACTCTCTGGTTATCACTTCGGCAGTCGGTCATCTCGTCGAGCTTTGCCTGCCGAACGAGATGGACAAGAAGCGGGGCAAGTGGAGTTTTGCGAATCTCCCGATTGTGCCTGACCATTTCGATCTCAAGCCGATCGAGAAGACGGCCTCCCGTCTCAGTCTTATCAAGCGCTTGCTCAAGCGCCCGGATATCACAGAGGTCATCAATGCCTGCGACGCCGGCCGCGAGGGGGAGTTGATTTTTCATTACATCATTCAGCTCGCAAACTCGAAAAAGCCGACCCGCCGCTTGTGGCTGCAGAGCATGACGACCGAAGCGATCCGCGAAGGCTTTGCGCATTTGCGTGCTGGGAAAGAGATGGTTCCACTCGCGGACGCCGCCGTATGTCGCAGCGAAAGTGATTGGCTCGTAGGCATCAATGCCACTCGTGCCATGACCGCTTTCAACTCCAAGGGCGGTGGATTCCAACTCACGCCCGTCGGCCGTGTGCAGACGCCGACCCTCGCGATCCTGGCCGAGCGTGAGGAAAAGATCCGCGCCTTCAAACCGCGCCCGTATTTCGAAGTCTATGGTGATTTCGGTGTCACCGCCGGCTCGTATCGTGGCCGCTGGTTCAGCGAGGGCTTCAAAAAAGGCGACGATGAGGATGCGAAAGCCGAGCGCATTTGGGATCGCGCCGCAGCTGAGGCGATTGTTGCGAAATGCCAGGGCAAGCCGGGCGTCATCACAGAGGAAAAAAAGCCCACCACGCAAGTCGCCCCTCAGCTCTACGATCTCACGACACTCCAGCGCGAGGCGAACTCCCGCTTCGGCCTCAGCGCCAAGCGCACGCTCCAGATCGCCCAGGCGCTCTACGAGAAACACAAAGTTCTCACCTACCCGCGAACCGACTCGCGCTACCTGCCGGACGACAACCTGCCGAATGTCAAAAAAATCCTCGCCGGGATTGAGCCTCAGGACCTCGCGCAACACGCCCGCTATGCGCTCGACAAAGGCCTGATTGGTCTGAACCGCCGCGTTTTCAACTCCGCCAAAGTCACCGACCACTTTGCCATTATCCCGACCGGAGTTTCGCCCAAGGCGCTCGATGATTTTGAACTGAAAGTTTACGACATGGTTGCCCGCCGCTTCGTGGCGGCATTCTATCCCGCCGCGAAATTCGAGGTCACCACCCGCATCACCCGCGTTGAGCAGGAGGCCTTCAAGACCGATGGAAAAATCCTCACCGATCCCGGTTGGCTCGCCGTTTATGGCAAGGAGGCCGCTGGTGATGAAGACCAGACCGTCGTAGCGATCAAAGCCGGCGAATCCGCCAAGACCGAGGCACTCGAGGTGAAGGAAAACGAAACCCGGCCACCCGCCCGCTTTACCGAAGCCACACTCCTTTCCGCCATGGAAAGCGCCGGGAAACTCGTTGATGACGAGGAACTCCGCGAAGCTATGTCTCAGCGAGGCCTCGGCACGCCAGCGACCCGTGCTCAGACTATCGAAGGTCTCATCCTCGATGGATACCTGCTTCGCCAAGGCCGCGAGATCATCGTGACCTCAAAGGGCCTCGCCCTCATCACCCTCCTGCGCGGTCTCGGCATCCAATCCCTCACATCACCCGAAATGACGGGCGAGTGGGAATTCAAATTGAAGCAAATGGAAGGCGGTGGACTCGACCGCGGACGCTTCATGGAGGAAATCCGCGCCTACACCACCGATATCGTCGAGAAGGCGAAAAATTTCCAAGGCGACACGATCGAAGGAAATTTCGAGGACATCGATGTCACCTGCCCGAAATGCAACAACCGGGGTTTCAAGGAATCCTTCAAAGCCTTCGAGTGCAAAACCGAGGGCTGCGGGGCCATTGTTTGGAAAAATATGTCCGGACGAAACCTCGAGCGCGAAGAGGTCCAAAAACTACTCACCGAAGGACGCGTTGGACCGCTGGAAGGCTTTCGCAGCAAGATGGGGCGGCCCTTCTCCGCGATGGTGCAATTCGACAAAACCGAGGGCAAACAATCGTTCGACTTCGGCGAAAATGCCGACTCCGCTGCGAAGATCAATTTTGCGGAACTCCCGAGCATCGGCACCTGCCCGGCCTGCAAAACCGGAACGATCCACGACACCGGCACCGCCTGGCAGTGCTCGAATGTCGGAAAGTGCAAATTCCGCATGGGAAAATCCCTTTGCCAACGCGAAATCCCGCGCGAGCAAGTCGAAAAAATCCTCACTGTCGGTAAGACCGATCTCATCCCGCGCTTCATCTCCAAGAAAGGCCGCCCCTTTTCCGCCTACCTCAAACTTGAAGACGGCAAAGTTACTTTCGAATTCGAGCCCCGCGAGAAAAAAGCTCCCGCCGCGAAAAAGCCCGCCACACGGAAAAAAGCGGCAACCGCTTCGAAGTAGATTTCACTGGGCTGGTCAAGCTACCCGCCATTCATTGCAGCAGCTTTTGCCTTAAATCCGCAGGAATGACTGTCGAGGAAAGGACAAACGAGCGCGCGGCGTTCGGATCGATTTTTTTCCAGTCGCTCACGATCCGGTTCAGCGAACTGCTGAGCCTGGCAGAATCCGAAATGCGTGAGGCCCATTGAGCGGCAGTGGCGGGATTCGCTTTGGCCAATTCAACGCTGAATGCTGCAGTGGCGACATCCCGTGCCTGTGCATCCTTGATTGAGCCAACCCACTGTGCGGCTTGATCTGGGTTGGCTTGACTCCATGATGTCGAAACAGCCGAGAGCGCTTTGTTGCGGAGCGCGCTGTCTGTGATGGATGAAGCCCAACCAGAAGCCGAGCCGGGGTCGAAGGCAGCCCAGCGTGATGACACGCTCCCCACCAATGAGGACGCATGGGGCTTTGCGGCATCACTCGACAGCCAATTTGCGGCAGCCACGGGATCCATACTGGAAAATCTTTGCATGGCGGACTGGACAAAACCATTGCGCAGGCCGACATCGGCAATCGTCTGGGCATAGTCAATGGCCGCGCCGGGATCGCGCGATACCCAGTTTCCCGCAAGCTGGCGGAGCGCTTCGCTGCGAACTTGCTGCGAGCCTTGCTGCATGATCCAAGCACCCGTTGCCTCGGGATCCGAATTGGACCATAGATTGACGATCTCGCGTGTGGCAGCCAGTTGAACCGGCCCCGATAGTCCTTCAGCCCATTGCAGGGCGGCATTTAAGTTTCCCTTGGCGAAATTTCTGGCAACGGAGGATGTTGCAACCGTCTGAGCCGATCCCATCGGAAGTGTGGCGATCGCACTGGCAGCTTGGGCAGGATTGGTCGAGGACCATGTGCCAAAAATCTGCCCCAGCGCAGTATCCCTCGCGAGGGGAGAGTCGAGGGTCGCTGCCCATTGCGCCGCACCAACGGGGTCGGTTTTTGCCCAAGCATTGGCAGCCGTTTGCAAAAGTCGGGGATTACCGCCCTGAGCGACCGCATCAGCTGTAAACTCGGCCGCGCCAATCGGATCGAGTCTCGACCAGCGGGCCACCAGATTTTGCTCCAACTCATCTGTCGCGGCGGTCGCCAGCATGCCATTCATTTCCTGCAGGCGGGCTTGAACTTCCGGAAGCGTCAGTTTTTCGATTCCTGCGGCCGGATTGGAAGGCGGCGCGCTTTTTTGTCCCGTTGTTTTCGCGCTCTTTGGTGCCGTTTGCGGCTCGTCTCGTTGAGAGTCCAAGGAAACAAATTCTCCGTGATGCTCTTCGATGCGCCCCCCATCACCACGAAGCGGAGTTTCTGACGCCCTCAAGGGAGATTTAAAAAACGGAACACCCGCCAGATAGCCTAGGCAAAAGCCAGCTGCGCAAAATAAAACAAAGACAAGGTATCTTTTCATGGAGGAGGAAAGCGCGGAGGCCAAATCAAAGTCCGAGAACCGTATGTTTTCAAGGGTAATATGTTTGGGCTACCAGGCGCAGTTCCCGCTTGCTAAAAATGTTCCTATTTGCGCCTACGAGCATTGTCAGATAGGTTTCCCGTTTACCGAATATGTCGTCCCTGACACTTGAAATCACCTTTATCTTCCTGCTGCTCTTCGCGAACGGCCTTTTTGCCATGGCTGAAATTGCCGTGGTCACATCGCGCAAAGCGCGCCTGAAAGGCATGGCGGAAGATGGCGTCAACGGAGCGAAACTCGCCCTCTCCCTGGCCAATTCACCGGGAAAGTTTCTCTCCACCGTGCAGGTGGGCATTACCTTCGTGGGGGTGCTGGCCAGCGCGCTCGGCGGTGCCAATATTTCCGACAGGCTTGCCGCTGCGCTGAAAAAAATCCCCGCCTTTGAGAACTACGCCGATGCCGTCGCGCTGACGATCGTGGTCGGAGCCATCACTTACCTTTCGGTCATCATTGGTGAACTTGTGCCGAAGCGCATCGCGCTGAACAATCCCGAACGCATCGCGTCCACACTCGCCCGTCCGATGAACAGCCTGGCGAAGCTTCTTTCCCCGTTGGTGAATTTGCTCAATGTCTCCAGCGATTTCCTCATGGCGGCCTTGGGCATCCGCAAGCCGAAAGAGTCCGTCGTATCGGAAGAGGAAGTCCGCGTGCTCATCGATGAGGGGTTGAGCGCGGGTATTTTCGAGAAGGCCGAAAAGGACATGGTCGAAGGCGTTTTCGAACTCGGCGAGCAAACGGCTGGCGATCTTATGACGCCCCGAGCCCGCTTGATCTGGCTCTCGCTCGACGATCCGGATGAGGAAAATTGGCGCCGCATTGCAGGGAGCGGACATTCACATTTTCCCGTCTATCAAGGCACTCGTGACAATGTGGTTGGCATGGTGAGTGTCAAATCGCTCTGGGCGAACCTCTCGCTCGCCGGTCGCGTGGAACTCCGCGCCCTCGTCACTCCGCCAAACTATGTGCCCACAGCCATGCCTGCCGGAAAGCTCATCGAGGCGTTCAAAAAGACTGGCAAACACATCGCCCTCGTCGTGGATGAATTCGGCGGACTCCAGGGAATCGTGACCCTCAACGATGTGATGATGGCCATCGTCGGCAACCTGCCCGAGCGTGAGCAGCGACATGACCCGAAGGCTGTTCTCCGTCAGGATGGCACTTGGCTCGTAGATGCGATGCTCGACATCGATGAAACCAAAACCAGCCTGGGTATCGATGACGACCTGCCCGGCGAGGATGACAACCGCTACTCGACACTCGGCGGCTTCCTGCTCCACCAGATCGGCCACCTCCCGCGCGAAGGTGAAAAATTTACTTGGGACCGCTTTGAGTTCGAAGTCATCGACATGGATCGCCAGCGCATCGACAAGGTGCTCGTCACCGCCAAGGCTCCTAAAAAAGAGAAGTCGAGCGAAGAAGAGGACGACGACGAGACGCCCGGCGAGGAATGATCGCGGCGTTCAGGCCGTCAATCGCTCGGCCGCCGTCACGCAGTTCGCCATGAGCATGGCAATGGTCATCGGCCCCACGCCACCCGGAACGGGTGTGATGGCTGCGCACTTCGACGCCACGGCGTCGTAGTCCACATCTCCGACAAGTCGGTAGCCTTTGGGATTTGCGGGATCGTCCACGCGATTGATGCCCACATCGATGACGACAGCGCCTTCGCGGATGTGCTCGGCACCGAGGAAATGCGGGCGTCCAATGGCGGCGATGACGATATCCGCGCCGCGCGTCACCTCGGCGAGGTTGCGAGTGCGGGAGTGGGCGACTGTCACGGTAGCGTCTCCGCCCAGTCCGCGTTTCATGAGAAGGAGAGCCATGGGTTTTCCGACAATCATGCTACGCCCGACCACCACCGCGCTCTTGCCGGCTGTCTCGATGCCGGCTTCTTGAAGAAGGCGGATACACCCGAGCGGCGTGCAGGGCACAAAACCCGTGGGATCTTCCATCGCGAGCTTGGCGACATTGACCGGGTGAAAGCCATCGACATCCTTGCGGGGATCGATCGCCAGCACCACTTCAGCCTCATTGATCTGAGGCGGGGGAGGGGACTGCACAAGGATGCCGTGCACTGCGGGATCGGCATTCAGCTCCGCGACGAGTGCCAAGAGCGTAGCTTGGCTCGTGTCGGCGGGGAGTTCGTGTTTGACCGAGTGCAATCCAAGCTCAGCGGCCTTGCGATCCTTCGAGCGCACATAGGCGCGGGATGCGGGATCATCGCCTACAAGCACCACAGCGAGTCCTGGCCGGACACCGCGCTTCGCCAAGGCGGCAATGCGAGCCTTTGTTTCTTCCATCACTTTTGCGGCGACCGCCGCTCCATCAATCCGCTGCATGTTTTAAAAGATCCTCCAGATATTTGCGTTTCTCTTCGAACTCCTCCCCGGTCAGTTCGCCGGGAATGGCCAGAGCCTCGTCGATGGTGACCGACACCTTGGAAAATGGCAACGGGATGATGAATCCATCCCATGTTTTCATTCGCACACACCGCGAGAAAGAGGCGCGGGCTGGCAGGATGCGGGCGCCGGTGGTTTGTGCCAGAAGGATGATGCCAGGGCCAAGAGAGTATCGCGGGCCGCGCGGTCCGTCGGGAGTTATCGCTATATCTCGACCGCTGCGAATGAGCTTCACCAACTCCAGAAGCGCCCGTGATCCGCGACGCGAACTCGATCCGCGCACGGCTTCCATTCCAAATGCTCCCACAAGCTGGGCGAGAATTTCCCCGTCCTTGCTGGGACTGGTCAGCACGGTCACGCCAGAGCGTTTTTTCGGGTAGATGCGGTCGAAGGCAAAAGTGATGCCGAGAATCCGGTTGTGCCAGAAGCAGACAATCACCGGAGAACCTCCGTCCTCCTTCAAAACGCCGCTCCGATCTTCGATGCGGAGCCGGAGCGTGAGGAAAAGCGTCTTGAGAATCGTCGCCCCCGTTAGTGCCAGCAACCATTCGCGCGTCATGTCAGAAACTGCTCCAAAATCCGTGTGAGCACCGGCCGCGCCTGCGAGGCCAGGCGCTCATTCGCGTAGGCGATCCAGGCCACGTCACTTTCGGTGTCGAGTGGCGCGTCGGGAAAACCGCCGAGGGGATGTTCAAAAACCACGCCAGCCTTGCGGAGAACGAGCCATGCGCAGGCGTCATAAGGATGGCAGACGAGCTGTGATTCCATATCGAGCACGCGCAGGATGAGCGGTCGCAGGTCGCCGATCATGCGGTCGTGGCCGGTGATGAGTTCATGGAACTGCCCACCGGTGGAGAGATACTGGTCGTCGAAAATCTGCGGCGAGAGGCTGCGGTTCAATCCGATCAACTCATCCCACAGCCGCTCCTCGATTTGCGAAGTGAGTGTGCGACCCTCGGGAAAAAATTTCACCAGCGAGGAAAACCCATGCGAGAAGTCGGAGGCCTGCGAGGGAACGGGCTGAATGACCTCGACTCCCTCGCCATGCAGGTCCCGGGCTGTGGCCTTCAATTCGCCGCCGAGCGTGGCGCTGAATTGATCAGCCCGCCATTGTTTGGTGACTGGAATTTCCGTCATGGCCGCCGCGACGATGTGCGAGAGCATTGTCCCCTCGCCAATCTGCGGGGCGATACCGGCGAGCGCCCAGGCGCTGCGCTTGTCATACATGATGCCGCGCGTGCCATCGATCGGGTCGATGATGCATTTCCAATCCGTTGCAGATACTGCGGTGCCCTCAGGAAAGCACAGCTCGCCTTCGATGCCTTCCATCACGATTTGAACAGGAAGGTTTTGCGGCCAGTTGACGCGAAACCATGCAAGGATCGCCGCTTCGCTGATCTTGTCGACGGCATAGATCGTATCGCCGCCAGCGTGTCCCGCCACTGCCGAGAGGTGCGCGGCATCCAGATGTTTCCGCCCAGAGACGACAGCATCCCGAATGGCATCGCCGAGGCCGCAAAGAAGGCCGCGCAGAGTCTCATGGATCATTTCCGACATGGGCAAAATTTATCCCACTGGATGAGCGCTTGGCGAGACATTGAGGCGCTTGCATTTTCGAAGGAGACGGGTGGACATCCAGACAGCCGCGACTCCCAAGCCCACGACAAAGCCGACCCAGATGCCCGGTGCCCCGAATCCAAAATGGAAGGCCGTCACCCACGACACCGGCAGCGCGACCAGCCAGTAGGAAACGATGCCCACCACAAAAGGAACCTTCGTGTCCGCAAATCCGCGCAGCGCCCCGGAGGAGACGACTTGGATGCCGTCGAAAATCTGAAAAACACCGGCAAGCACCAGCAACTGCACGGTGAGCGCCCGAACGGCGGCATCCGGCGTGAATCCCGCCGCGATGGCATTTCCCAAAAGCAAATACCCTGCCGCAAAAACAGCCATGACGCCCGCAGTGAGCACGAGAGATCCATGCACGATCGGTGGTATCCTTTTCGCCCGGCTCGCTCCCCGCGCGTGGCCGACCCGCACGCTCACGGCCTGCGCAAGACCCAGAGGAACCATGAATGTCGTTCCTGCCACCGAAAGCGCGATCTGGTGCGCTGCCAATGGCACGACGCCGAGCCAGCCCATCATCAGGGAGCCGAAGGAAAAGCCCGTGACCTCGCACAGGTTCAAGCCTCCCGTATGAATACCCATTTTTAGGAGATTCCATGCTTCCTCAAATAGGCCAGGAGAAAGCCAGTCGCTCGGCCACGCGGCGCTGAGCGATCGCTCAAACGCTGGATACACCAGCATCCCGCACATGACTGCGACTCGACTCAACAAGGTGGCAACCCCGGCTCCATTGATGCCCATCGCAGGCGCGCCGAGGTTTCCGTAAATCAAAATCCAGTTCAGAAACACATTCAGCAGCACCCCGGCCATCATGATCCAAAAGGGAACCCAGGGCCGCCCCAGCGCCTCGCAAAAGTTCTTCGCCGCCCCGCTCACAAACAGCGGCAGCAATGACCAGGCGCACAGGAGAAAAAAGACGCCGACAGTCTCGTTCACCTCGTGCGGTTGACCAAGCAGCGGGAGAAAAGGCAGCCCCGCGTGCGCCCCCGCTCCGACAAGAAGTCCCATTCCCAGAGCCAGGAGCACGCCACCGCGCAGGCTGTTACCTGCAAGGTGCGAGCGGCCCGCCCCATGCGCATGGGAGGCGTTCACACTCACCGCTGAAAGCAGTCCGAAACCAAAGACCATTGGCACGACGAGAATCGTATTGGCAAAGGCACACGCCGCCAGTGGAACCACGCCCACCCGGCCGACCATGATCGTATCGGCGATGCCGATGAGCATCTGTCCGACGAGCCCTGCCACGATCGGCAGCGCCAGAAAAAATGTGCGCCGGTTTTCGCGGAGCAAGATTCTAAAGTAGGAGGCGCTTGCCATGGTGGAAAAGCGGCCGACGCCGCACATCCTCAGCGGTGGTCGATCAGTCTCTGAAACCGCTCGATCGACGCCGCCTTGCCTGTCTCGGGATCAATTTGAATCAAGGCCCCGCAGACCTGCACGATACCGCGCGCGATCGGAAACTTCGTCGGCATGCAGTCCAGAAACTTTTGGATCACAGGCCCCGCCTCGCGGCCGAGAATGGAATCCACCGCACCGCACATGCCCGCATCACAGAGAAACGCCGTTCCTCCGGGCAGGATGCGCTCATCCGCCGTTTGCACATGGGTGTGAGTCCCGACCACGGCGGAAACCTGTCCATCCAGATGCCGCGCCATGGCGATTTTCTCGCTCGTCGTCTCGCCGTGCACATCCACAAAGATCACCGGCGTCTCCGCGCGCAGTCGTTCGGCCTCCTCGAGCGCGGCGTGGAAGGGATTGTCGAGCGGTTGCGACATGAAGGTGCGGCACTGCACATTCATGACAGCGATTTTTCCCTTCGCCGTATCCAAGACGATGCTGCCGTTTCCGGGAACGCCCGCCGGATAGTTGATCGGCCGCAGCAGGCGCGGCTCGGTCGGAAAGTATGGAACGATTTCCCTCTGGTCCCATGCATGGTCGCCAGTCGTGATCACCGCCACGCCGGTGCGCAGGAGGTCGATCGCAATTTTAGGGGAAATGCCCTTGCCTTGCGCGGCGTTCTCACCGTTCACCACGACAAAATCCACCTCTCCCGCCTTGAGCATTTCCGAAACCACTACCTTCGCCGCAGCCCGACCGGGCTCGCCGACGATGTCACCAAGAAAGAGAAGACGAATCATCCGTTCTTTTTATAGCAACGCGCCGCGAACGCATTTAAAAAATCCTCCATGCGCAAATCTCTCGCCGCCTCTTTGCTTTTTCTCGCCTGCCTGCACCCCGGCATGGCTGCCAAACTCAGCCCGCTTGCAGACACCCCGAATTGGTCGCAGCTCGACAAGTTTCAAAAAACAATCACCCGCGAGGAGTTCACCCGCCTGTTGAACAATGTCTACGCCCCGAACAATGCGGCGGCGGATGTTATCACGATCACCCCTGCCGCCGCCCGCATCCGCACAAGCGCGGGGAAGCCGCCCTATATCCTGAAATTCGCCGGGGCCTCGGCAAATCCGACTCCCCGGTTCTGGCGGCCACGCAGCGATATCGACCCGGAGTCCGGGAAGCCCCTCGCAGGCCTGCGCATCACCATCGACCCCGGCCACATCGGCGGTAAGTGGGCGAAAATCGAGGAACGCTGGTTTCAAATCGGAAAAAACAAACCCGTCGTCGAAGGCGACATGACGCTCCGCGTCGCTAAGCTTCTTGTGCAGCGCCTGAAATCCCTCGGCGCCGAAGTGTGGCTCACACGCTCCGGCTTCGAGCCGATCACAAAACTCCGCCCCGCCCAGCTCCGCAAGCAGGCTGCCGCTTCACTTCGTGACAAGGGCGAGACCGTCACTCCACGCGCCGTCACCAAGGAGAGTGAACGACTTTTCTACCGCACCAGCGAAATCCGCCGCCGCGCCACACTCGTGAACACCTCGATCCGCCCGGATGTCGTCCTCTGCCTCCATTTCAACGCCGAGGAATGGGGCAACCCGGCCAAGCCCTCTCTCGTTTCAAAAAACCACCTCCACTTCCTCATCACAGGAGCCTGGAGCGCCAAGGAACTCGCCTACGACGACCAGCGCTTCGAGATGCTCGTCAAGCTCCTCAACCGCGCCTACCCCGAAGAAGTCGCCGTTACAAAATCCCTTGTCAAATCCATGGCCTCCGCCACAAAGCTCCCGCCATTCATCTACCACGGAAAAACCGCTGTCCGCATTGGAGACAGTGACTACATCTGGGGAAGAAACCTCCTCGCGAACCGCCTTTTCCAATGCCCGGTCATCTATGTGGAGCCCTATGTGATGAACTCCCGCGATGTTCACGCCCGCATTCAAGCGGGTGACTACGATGGAAAAAAGAAGGTCACTGGAATCGTGCGGCCGAGCATTTACCGCGAATACGCCGACAGCGTCGCCGCCGGACTCATCGATTATTATGGCAAACGCTGAGTCCAAGCGCCGAAGCTGTTGACAATTCACCATCGCTCTGCGCAACAAAGCACCCACGGAATGAAAGTCATCGCCATCACGAACCAGAAAGGAGGGGTCGGAAAGACCACTACCAGTGTCAATCTGGCCGCCGCCCTCGCGGAAAAAAAATCCCGCATCCTGCTCGTTGATATCGACCCCCAAGGCAGCGCTACAAGCGTTCTCGACAGCAAGGAGAACGAAAATCCCAGCATCTACTCCGCGCTCATCGGCGAGAAAACCGCTCCCGAACTCGTCATTCCCACCCGCCTCAAAAACCTTTCCCTCATCCCCTCCAACCTCGACCTCGCCGGAGCCGAAATCGAAGTGGCCCGCATGGACGACCACATGATGCGCCTGCGCACCTGCTTTGAAGACCTTCGCAAGCAGAGCCTCTTCGACTACATCCTCCTCGATTGCCCGCCCTCGCTCGGCATTCTCATGTCAAACGCCCTCGCGGCGGCGGATGAGATTCTCGTCCCCATCCAGTGCGAGTATTACGCCCTCGAAGGCCTCGGGCTCCTCATGGAGGTGACCGACCGCATCCGCGCCAGCGGCGCGAATCCCACCCTTTCCATCTCTGGCCTCTTGCTCACGATGTTCGACAGCCGCACGAACCTAAATCCCGCCGTCGAAAAAGAAGTGCGCAGCCACTTTCAGGATGTCGTTTACAAATCCGTCATCCCCCGCACCGTGCGCTTCGCCGAGGCGCCAAGCCACGGAAAAACCATTTTCGAACACGACCCCCACGGCAGCGGAACCCTCGCCTACCGCAAGCTGGCTAAGGAATTTCTCGACCGTCAGAAGCAAGGCATGGCCTTCGTCAACAAAACGGGCCAATAAAACCCATGCACCCGACCCCGTTTCAAACCAAATCCCTCTGGGCGGCCATCACCTCGCTGTCGTTTCTGGCTATCGGAGCTACGATCCTCCTCATCGGCTCACTCGTCGTCGGCGCAATCTCCTTCCTCCAGCCCGTCCTCACACCCATTGCTGTCGCGGCCATCCTTGCCTTCCTGCTCGAGCCAGTGGTCAAATTCTCGATGCGCCTCGGTCTGAGTCGACTCATCAGCATCATTCTCGTTTACCTCGCCTTTGCGGCCTTTTTTGTTGGCCTCCTCGTTTACATCATCCCCCCCGCCTATCGCCAAGGAACCACGCTTGTGCAAAACTTCCCGAGCTACATGCAAAAGACGCAGGCCCTTACGACCCGCACTTTTGATAACTTGCACCGCCTCTCCACCCTCGACTTTCTTCAAAGCGACAGCACCGAGCAGCAGACGAATGAGCAACTCACCGCCCTCGTCAGCCAATCCATCAAGGACGCCGGAACCTGGGTGCAGCAAAAAATCCCCGACCTCGCCGTAGAATCCGGTCGCTTCATCCAGCGCAGCCTTGGCGGCTTCCTCGGCGTCTTCGGCCTCCTCCTCAGCATGATCCTCGTGCCGATCTTCCTCTTCTTCTTCCTCAAAGACAGCGCGTCCATCGCCGAAAACTGGAGCCGCT
>JBIIUB010000165.1:0-2683 GCA_044340205.1 Terrimicrobiaceae bacterium | reverse complement strand
AAATCACCCTCGATATCATCCACAGCGCCGTCGGCCCGATCACGGAGTCCGATGTCCTTCTGGCCAGCGCGTCCAATGCCGTCATCATCGGCTTTGGCACCAAGACCGAGAACAGCGCCGCGCAAGCCGCCAAGCGCGAGGGCGTTCAGATCAAGCTCTACAGTATCATTTACGAATTGCTCGACCAGGTCCGCGAATCCATGAGCGGAATGCTCGCACCAGAACACCGCGAAGCCATTATCGGCCACGCCGAGGTCAAGCAGGTGTTCGATCTCACCAAGGGCAAGGTGGCCGGTTGCATTGTCATTGATGGCCGGATCGCCCGCAGCGCCCGTGCCCGCGTGTTGCGCCGCCGCCAGCCGATTTACGACGGCGGCATCGCCACACTCCGCCGCTTCGCCGACGAGGTGAAGGAAGTGCGCTCGGGTCTCGAGTGCGGCATCAAGCTGGGTGATTTCACGGAATACCTGCCCGAAGATATCATCGAGTGCTACACGCTCGAGAAGATCGCGCAGCAACTGTAAACTTTAATCCCAATCCCACGACCGACCGCAGGCTGAAGACCTCGTCCGGACAAACAGTGCCATGAAAAACCGACTCGTCAGGGTATGCGAAGTGCTGAAACGCGAAATCGGAGTTATCATTCGCCGCGAGCTGGAGTTTGAGAATACTCTCGTGACCGTAAGCGATGTAGACATCACTCCCGACCTCAAGCAGGCCCATATTTTCATTTCCGCGCTGGGTTCACCCGCTGGACGCCGCAAGGCGATGGAGGCCCTTGAGAGCCACCGAGTCATGTTTCAGACCGAGCTGTCCCGCCGTGTGCAAATGAAACACACGCCCCATTTGAATTTCCGCCTCGACGACGCCATCGAGCGCGGCACCCGGGTCATCGACATCATGGACGAACTCGGCCTGAAGGAGGAATTGCCAAATGAAGAAAATGAACTTTGACATCATCTCAAATGCGCTTCGCGATGCCCGCACGGTGGGAGTTGCCAGCCATATCCGCCCCGATGCCGACGCGCTGGGATCGACCATTGCCTTTGCCCTCTGGCTGCGCGATTGCGGCAAGGAAGTGACGGCCTACAATGAGGAAGGTTCGACCTCAAAGTTCCACTATCTGCCGTGCCACGAGATCGTGAGCCTGCCTCCCGCCACGCCGCAGAAGTTCGATGTTTTTGTCGCACTCGATACCTCGGTGAAAAACCGCCTCGGCACGGTGAACAAAGCCATCGCCCCCGGCACGATGATCCTCAATATCGATCACCACATCAGCAACGAAAACTACGGCGATGTGAATTACATCGATCCGTCCGCCCCCGCCACAGGGCAGATTCTTTTGGAATTTTTCCAGCATGTCGGCGCCCGTGTTTCCACAGACATGGCGACCAATTTGTTTGCGGCGATCTCCACCGACACCGGCTCTTTCCAATACGCTGGAACGAACGAGCGCACCTTCGCCGCCGCCTCGCATCTCATCGGCTATGGCGTGGATGTTCCCGGCCTCTCCCGTGCGATGTATGACAGCCAGCCCCGCCGTCGCTTCGAACTTCTACGGCACGCGCTCAACACGGCCGAGTTTCATTGCGACGACCGCATCGCAACTTTCTCCCTCCCGATGGATCTCGTGGAGAGACTGAAGGTCCTCCCCGAGGACAACGAGGGGATCATCGACCATCTGCGCTCCATCGAAGGCGTCGAAGCCGCCGTGTTTTTCGAGGAACTTCCCGAAGGCAAGGTGCGCGTGAGCGCCCGCTCAAAGTTTCCGAGGATCGATGTCTGCAAAGTCTGCAAACAATTCGAAGGCGGCGGACATGCAATGGCCGCTGGCGCTCGCGTGGATGGCACGCTCACCCAGGTCAAAAACGATTTTTTAAAAGCTCTCTCTGATGAAATCCGGAACTGAAATTGATGGCGTCCTGCTCGTAGACAAGGCCCCTGGCATGACATCCCACGATGTCGTGGCGATAACCCGCCGTGCGCTGAATACAAAAAAGGTGGGCCACTGCGGCACGCTCGACCCGCTCGCGACAGGTCTCCTGATTATCACCATCGGCCGGGGAACAAAAATCCAGGACCTCCTAATGAGCGAGGACAAGGAATATGTCGGCACGCTGGGCCTCGGCGAGATCACGGACAGCCAGGACTCCGACGGACAGGTCATCGAAACCCGACCGGTCCCCGATTTTACCCGCGATCAACTGGATGCGGCGTTCGCCAAGTATCATGGCGATTTTTATCAGACGCCTCCGATGGTCAGCGCCATCAAGAAAGACGGCGTGCCACTCTACAAGCTCGCGCGCCAAGGCAAGACCGTGGAACGCGAGCCACGCTTCGTTCATGTTTACGCACACGAGATTCAATCCGTGAGAATGCCGGAAGTGGATTTCCGCGTCGTGTGCAGCAAGGGTTTTTATGTCCGCACCTATGCCAATGACATCGGCATGGAGCTCGGCTGCGGAGCACATCTCAAATCCCTGCGCCGCACGAAATCTGGACGATTCAATGTGGAAGGCGCAGTAACCATTGAAGAACTCAAGGCGGGACCGATTGAAGCCATCGCGCAGCGAGTCCTCAGCCTCCCCGCCGTTTCCCGACTTCGCGGTGCCTGATGAAAATCCTCCGTTCCATCGAAGCCCTTGCGGAAATCGATGCGCCGGTCGTGCTGGCAGCAGGTGTC
>JBIIUB010000096.1:0-10962 GCA_044340205.1 Terrimicrobiaceae bacterium | reverse complement strand
CCAGATTTCGCCTGAAATCTCATGGGACAGCACCGCACGAACATTTCACGGATCTCAGGAGGGACACTCACAATTTCTTAAACCGCCTCTCAAAATCGACACCCACATACCCGCTTGGAATCAAGATTATCCAAGTCCGTCACTAGTTTTTTGCGCCCTTACGGGACGGCAGTGGTTTGAGTTTGCTGATTGACCAAGACTGTTTTTTGAATTTATAAGGAAGTCCCCACAGACTACAACAACCCCAACATGCCTATTAAACTCATATCAACAGCCGCCGGTTCCCTCGCCATCCTTCTAAGCCTTTGGTTTCTTGTATCCAACTGGAGCAACCAAAGTCTCGCACGCGGACTCCAATCCCAGCAGGATGAAATCCAAGCCCATCAATTGACCATTCAAAGTCAACAGCAACAGTTGCAGGCCCAACAGCAACTCATCGACTCGGCCTCCCAACTCGCAAACCAAGTCGGCCCCTCGGTGATCCGCGACCTCGCCACTCTGCAGGTGCAAAACAAGAATCAAAAGATCGCCACGCTTCTCAAGAAATACGGCATCGAAGCCAAAGCCAACTAAGCCCCCACCCAAAAAACCATGGAAGACTACAACAACGAAGATTCGGCCACTCAAAATGGCACCCCGAACAGCATCCACCTTCCCCTCGCCCTTCTGGCCATCGCTTTTGCGATTTTCCTTTTCTCCCAGATCAGCAGCCTGGGCCAAAACGGCCGAAGCATGAGATGGCAGGCCGAAAATCTGGACCGCCAGATTGGGTCACTGGTTGAATCCGAAAAAAATCTGGGCAATCTCATCAAACAACGCGAGGCGCTCGTCCAGCAATCCCAGCAGGTGCAAGCCCGCTACACCGAGATGCTCACCGATCTCATCAATCTCGCCGACACGGATGCCGACGCCCGCGCTGTTGTGGATAAATACAAAATCCAACGCCAACAGAACCAAGAAGCAGCTCCAACTCCCTCGGCAACTCCCGAAGCCACTCCCTGATCCCTCCGAGCGCGGCCCTGCATGAAAACGCTGCTCCTCACCGGCGCAACCGGTTTTGTAGGCAGCAACATGCTCGTTCAGGAAGCGCAACGCGGCACACGCATTCTCGCCCCCGTGCGGAGTGCGGAGAAACTCCGTCGCCAGCTCGCGGCGGAGGGAATTTCCAGCGAAAATGTCATCACGCTGGACACCGACCCGGCCACTTGGGGAGAAATTCGCCCGACGCACGCACTCCTCTCGGCTGGTGTCCTTTTCGCGCGGAGTCGCGAAGAATACCACCGCGTCAATGTGGATTGGACGCTCCGCGTGCTCGATGCACTGCACCCTGATTGCCGGATCGTTGTTCTCTCCTCCCAAGCCGCCGGGGGCCCAACGCCCGCAGGAGTGCCTGCACGCACGGAAAAGCACGCCGACTCACCCATCACGCTCTACGGAAAATCCAAACTCGAACTCGAGCAAGCCATCCACCGCACACATTCCGACCGCCCCATTACCATTCTCCGTCCGCCCATGGTGCTCGGCGCCCGAGATACCGCCACCCTTCCGCTCTTCAAAATGGCCGCTGGTCTGGTGAGGCCCAAGCCCGGTTTGGGCAAAAAAGAATACAGTTTCATCGCAGTCGAGGATCTCCTCGAAGCCGTGAACGCCTCGTGGGAAAGCGACGCGAGGGGGCCTTTCTACATCGCTTCGGAGAACACGATCACAGATTTCGAGCTCATCCGCACTGCCGCACTGGCCACCAACGGACGCGGCGTCACCGTTCCCCTGCCCCAAGTCATCATCAAATGTTTCTCCCTCGTGGTGGACGCTGTTTCATCGCTAAGGGCATCCGCTCCCAGCCTGACACGGGACCGCGCCCGGGACATCTGGGCGGATCGCTGGGTGGTGGATTCCACCTGTTTTCGCCAGACAACCTGCTGGAAAAGCACGCGTAGCTTGCAATACTCACTACAAAGCGCGCACGACTTCTATGTCCGCGCGGGACACCTGAAACGAAGCACCGCAAAAAAACCATGAACCCGCCCGGAAAGTCTTCCATTCCTCCGCGACGCGAAAGAAATCTCCCAAACGAAGCGGATGACAACGGCTCCCAAACAAACATCCGGCCGCGCCGCATTGATGCCGAGCATGCCTTGGAGACCACGGAAAATTCCAGCCCTCATCTACGCCGCACGGGGCAGGCACCCCAAGTTGAGCTCTCCTCCGGCGGGACGCGCCGCCGCCGGAGAAGTCACCAAGATTCCTCCAAGCGAATAGAAGGCAGAAGCCGGTCGCTGAATTTTAAAATCCTCATCTCAATCGGCGTGCTCGCGGTTTTCGCCGTTTCAAACATCCTCGTCGGCCGCTTCTTTTATGGAAGTGGCGTCTCCGAGGGTATCCAACGCGGCATCGACGCGCGGACTCCCGTAAAAGACGAGGAACCGGCATCCGTGACAGCCACCAACAAAGCCTTCGCCGCACTGCTCAATCTGCGTGGATCAAAGCCCGATCGTGCCTCTACGGAAATGATCACGCTGCTTTGTCTTCAAGCGCTCAGTGATACGCCGGACGAATACCTTCCAGCCTACCTCTCGCAGGGCCACACCACCCCGGAGGATTTTTGTGCCGCCTATGTCGCCATGCGTCTCGGCGATTTCGGAAAGGCCGCCGCCATCCTCCGCGCCACCGAACCCACTATTGCCCCCGATTTTTTCAACTACCTCATGAACGACCCCGTCATGCGCCGCTTTGCCAAGGAACCGCGCGTGATGGGCTTCTATGAAAAGTTTCTATGAAAAGGCTCCCAACTCTTGCTTGAATTTATCCGCTGCCTCGGGATCATTTTCGGGGTGTCTGGGCCGCGGCACTCGCAGCACCCCTCCTAATTTTTTAGCCATGACCAGACCGTCACATACGGACGTTTGATGCTGCACTCTTTCTGGAGCCAGATGCGCGCCGCTTCTGCCGTAGCCCATCGACCGCTTTCCACTCCAGCTCGCAGTTTCTTGACCACTGCCTCTGGCACACCTCGCAATTTCACCCCTTTGGGGCCCGGTTTCTCTCGCTCCAGCAAGGCATCGAATCCTCCTTCACGAAAAGACTTAGCCCATTCAAAAAACGTCGCTCGTGATACTCCACAAATATCAGCAATATCTTGTGAAGCGTGCGCCCCATTGGCTCCCATGCTCATTGCAAGCAACCTGACTTTGTTGCGTGCGTCTTTTTCCTGACGATAACGCTCCTCAAGTTGAGCGCTTAAATCTGGTCTCCTAAGCTTGAAATGTTGTTTTCTCACGCATCTATTTTAGTCGACCCTGAAAAATTTTTTAACCACTTTTCGCGGAATGTAATAAGCATGATTCTTGCTGTGTTGGATTGCAGGTAAAACCTGCCCGCACACTCAAAATCCCTGCAATCCGCGTCAATGAAACCAGCCTCTTCCGACACTGCTCAAACATCCTTTTTGCTCCCCGATTTGGAAAAACAGCTCGATCCGCGCCAACTACTTTACCGTTTGGCACAAGCCATCGACTGGAAGGGTTTTGGTTCTCTTTACCGCCCGGATGGTCGCCCAGCCCTGCCGATTCGGCGCATGGTGGGGCTTCTCATGCTCAAGAGTTTGAGGAACCTCAGCGACGAAGAGGTAGTGGAGTTTTGGAGCGAAGGCGCCTACGCGCAATATTTCTGCGGAGAAAGGGAAATGCGCTGGGGATTGCCATGCGATCCGAGCGAGTTGACTCATTTTCGCAAACGCATCGGCACAGACGGAGCGGAGCGGATATTGGCTTCCACGATTGACTTCCATGGCGAGAAGGCCAAGGAAAAGGAGGTCGTTGTTGATACCACAGTCCAGGAGAAGAACATCACCTTCCCGACGGATACGAAACTGGCAGCCAAGATCGTGCGCAGGGGAGTCAAATTGCGTCAGAGTTTCGAGCGCACGGTGCCGAAACTTTTGGCGGCACAACGCGGGCGCCGCACCAAGGGCGGAGCGGCTGCGGCGCGCAATGCGGCGAGACGCTTGAAGACGATCGCCGGACAGGTCGTGCGACAACTCGATACAGGCTTGCCTGCGGAAACAAAAGACCGGCGCTGGTTGGAAACCGCCGTGCGTGTTTTGAATCAAAAGCGCAACGACGGGAACAAAATCTACTCACTGCACGAACCGGAGGTTTACTGCATGAGCAAGGGCAAGGAGCACAAAAAGTATGAGTTTGGAGCAAAGGCCTCGCTGGTGGTCGGGAAAAACAACGGCGTGATCCTGGGAGCCTACAGTCTACCGAAGAACGACTACGACGGGCACGCATTGGAGCCAACGCTTGCGCAGGTTGAGAGGGTATCGGGATACCGGCCAGCAGTGGCCATCGGTGACAAAGGATTTCGAGGCAAAACGCACTGTGGCACAACCGAGATTGTGACTCCCAACAGGCCCAAAAAGAACGCCACCGCTTACGAGAAACGAAAAGCGAAAGCGCGATTTCGGAGAAGGGCGGCGATTGAACCACGAATCGGGCATCTGAAAAGCGACTTCCGCTTGGGCCGCAACTTCCTCAAAGGCCAAGTGGGTGATGCGATCAACCTGCTTCTGGCCGCAGCGGCCTCGAACCTGAGCCTCTGGATGAGGCAAGTTCTTTTTGCGCTTGTTTCAGCAATCCAAAATTGGACCCGAGAATGTTGGACTTTTCGCTCGCCGCTTCCAGCGTGAGGTTTTTTTAGGGCCGCTTAATTTACTCAGCTAAATTTATTGTGTGCGGTTTAAAAAATAGCAATACATTTTTTATCATGTAATTGTAATACTTAATGCTGTGTATTTAATGCATGAAACCATACCAATCTTCTTTTTTTGATGAAAGCAAGAGACTTGCCGCATTGAGCCGCTTGGGAGACCCATTGGAACAACTTTCAAAGTATGTTGATTTCGAGATTTTTCGATCCGGTTTGACTGAGGCTTTTCAGAAAACCGATCGTAAAAGTCCTGCTGGGCGCAAGCCTCTGGATGTCATTTTAATGTTCAAAGCCATGGTCATTCAACGGCTTTTCAACCTCAGTGACGAACAATTGGAGTTTCAAATTACCGACCGCACTTCTTTTACTCGGTTTTTGGGATTGCATGACGGCGAGACGATCCCTGACTACACGAGCTTCTGGGGCTTTAGGGAGTCTTTGAAGGAAAAAGGTCTTGAGCGCAATCTTTTTGATCAGTTTTCAGCCAAACTGGAAGCCGAGGGCGTTTATGCCAAAAGCGGCTCGATTATAGACGCCACGATCGTTGAAGTTCCCAAGCAACGCAATAGCCGGGAGGAAAATGCCAAGATCAAAGCCGGACATGTTCCTGTAGATTGGGATGAAAACAAAAGCTGCCACAAGGATACGGATGCGCGTTGGGTTAAGAAAAACGGTGTGAGTTTTTTTGGCTACAAAAATCACATCAAGACGGATGCGGGCACTTCTTTGATCACCGACTATCGAGTCACGGCAGCCAACACACATGACAGTGTTGCCTTGAAGGAACTTGTTAACGAGACTGATGCTGGAAAAACCCTGCACGCCGACAGTGCCTATACGGGAGAGGAGATCGAGCAGGTTTTAAAGGACTTGAAGATCGAAAACAAGGTGTGCGAAAAAGGCTACCGAGGCGCGCCGCTTACAGAAGATCAGCGCCGACACAATCGCCAAAAGTCGAAAATCCGCGCTCTGGTGGAGCATGTGTTCGGGTTCATGGAGAACTCGATGAACGGCATCTTCATACGGTGTATAGGATTCAAGAGGGCGACATGTCAGATAGGATTGGCCAACCTGACTTATAACATTTGCCGATACGTTCAACTTATTCGTTTGAATCGAGTTCAATGCGTATAAACAATAAGAAAAAAACATTCCAAACCCATGATTTTCTTAATTTCAACCAATCGATTCCATGAATCCGCCAGTATAAAATCACCGAATTTTTAAAATGAGCGTTTTTGCTAATGCCAAAATTTAGAATTCAAAATTTTTCAAACTGCCCTTGTGTCTAATTATTTTGTATAGATGGCATCATACCAAGCGTAAGCCTCGGCGACATCATCTGCCCCCTCGGGAGTGAAGATAACTTTTTCAAGCATGCAAGGAGCGTGCCCGTTGTTTGACATCAGTCCACGCGATCCCTGAAGCAGGATTTTGCGCGTATTGCTCCTTGCGGCGACGGAGTTCGTTGCGCTTTGCGTCGGAAACAGGACCGGTGTCGCCTTCTGCAACCAAGCTATTCCAAATACCTTCGACAAGCTGAAGGCGCTCGGCCCGACCCAGTTTGAAGATCGGCGCGAATTCGGTGTTAATGGGACCAAAATGGAGGAACTGAATGCGTATTTCAAGCCAGAGTCGAAAGACTCCAATTCTCCATCCGACAAGACAATGTTTACTTCGGCCCTTTCGATTTCTTCGGAAACTTCTGCTTCGATCCGGATTTGTAGTCTTTTTTCGAATCCTGAACTGGAGCTAGTGAGATCTGAATGTCACCCGCATTCGTCTCGATGAGGCGCGGGGCGTCGCGGAGGACATCCAGGAATTGCTGGGGCACTTGGGCGAAAGATTGGCCTGGCAGGATGTCGATGATGCCCACGGAGCGGACAGGGAGGCCGAGTGAGTCTTCGAGGAGGCCGATGATGTCGCGGGGCGAGATGCGGGTCTCGCGACCGGCGCTGATTCGCACCCACTGCATGCCGCGCGAGGCGGGGCGCAGGTTCGGCGAGGAATCCTGGAAATGCTCGGCGCGGGATGGCGCGGCTTTTTTGCGGGGTTCCTCGATTTCCTTCTCTGGAGGGGTCTCCGGACCCGCGAGAAGCTCAAAGAGCGCGGCGGCGATGTCGGTCGAGTTGTAGCCTTCCCCGAGCAACCGGTCGGTGAGAGCCATGGAGAGGTTGCCGCGATCCAGAACCTCGCGCACTTTTTGAACCATGGCCTCGGCGCGGCGCTCCTCGACCTCGCCGGCGGTGGGAATTTTTCCGCGCAGGATTTTCGTGCGGGTGTAGCGCTCGATGTGCTGGAGCTTGTAGATGTCACGGCCGGAGACAAAAGTCACGGCCATGCCTTTGCGGCCTGCTCGCCCGGTTCGACCGATGCGGTGCACATAATCTTCGGAGTCGTAGGGAAGGTCGTAGTTCACGACGAGTTCGAGCTCGTCGACATCGATTCCGCGCGCGGCGACATCCGTCGCCACGAGGAACTCGAATTCGGCCTTCTTGAATTTGTTCATAACGCGGGTGCGCTGCGCCTGCGCGATGCCGCCGTGAAGTCGATCGGCGGAGAATCCCTGCGCGATCAGGTCGTCGGCCAACTCGTCCACCATCCGCTGGGTATTGCAAAAAATGATGCCGAGTTTGTAGCCATGGAAATCGATGAGGCGGAGGAGCGCCTCGAATTTCATGCGCTGGGGCACTTCGTAATACCACTGCTCAATCGCGGGAACGGTGAGCTGCTTTTGCTCGATTTTGACGGATTTCGGCTCGTTCGAGTGACGCTCGATCAGGTCGCGGATCGGCTTGGAGACAGTCGCAGAGAAGAAAACGGTCTGTCGCTCATCGGGCGTTGCGGAGAGGATTTTTTCGATGTCCTCGCGGAAGCCCATGTCGAGCATGCGATCGGCCTCGTCGAGAACGACCATCTTGACCGTGCCAAGCTGCAAGGTGCCGCGCTCCATGTGGTCCATGATGCGGCCCGGAGTTCCAATAACGATCTGGACGCCTTTTTTGAGTTCGAAAAACTGGCGTTCGTAGGAAGCGCCACCGTAGATCGGAACGGCATGCATGCCGCGCTTGTGGGCGGAAAGTTTGTGAACCTCATCGGCGACTTGAGTAGCCAACTCGCGCGTTGGGCACATGATCAAAACCTGCACCGATCGGTCGGAGGCCACACAAAGCTCGATGGCGGGAATGGCAAAGGCAGCTGTTTTTCCTGAACCCGTCTGCGACTGGCCCACGACATCATGCCCTTTGAGCAAAACAGGGATGGCAGCAGACTGGATGGGAGAGGCTTCCTCGAAACCGAGATCGGCAACGGCTTTTAAAATCTCGGGCGAGAGGCCCAAATCCGCAAAATTCAACTTAGTCATCCAATATCACTAGCCTCGGAGCGCGTCCGCGTCACGGGAAACCCTGCGGCTCTACTTTGAAAGCTCGAGCATCCGGCGCACCGAGTGCTCGGCTTTGGCTCGGACATCTTCGGGAATCTCGATGCGAGGCTCAAGGTTGGCGAGGCAATCGCGCAGCTTCTCGAGCGTGTTCATTTTCATGTAGCGGCAGTCTGCGCAGGCGCACGAGTCGGTTGGACCGGGAATGAAGTTCTTGTTCGGCACCTCACGCCGGAGCCGGTGCAACATGCCGCTCTCGGTGACGATGATGAAATCCTTCGCTGGATTGTCTCGGCAGAAGGTCACCATTTTTTCCGTGGAGCACACTTCGTCGGCAAGCAGGCGCACAGCAAGCGTGCACTCGGGATGAGCAACAACCACGGCATTCGGAAATTCGGCTTTGATCCGGTTGATGCTGTCGCGGGTGAACTCGACATGGACATAACAATTGCCGCGCCAGAGATCCATGTGGCGGCCGGTTTTTTCCATTACCCAGGCGCCGAGATTCTGATCGGGGACGAAGAGGATATTGCGATCCTTCGGCGCGGATTCGACGATTTTGACGGCATTGCCGCTGGTCACGATCACATCGGCAAGCGCCTTCACCCCCGCGCTGCAGTTGATGTAGGCGATGACATAGTAATTTTTATCCCGGTGCTCCTCCAGAAACGCAGCCAGCTTGTCCGCAGGGCAGGAATCCGAGAGCGAGCACCCGGCATCCATGTCGGGAATCACGACGGTTTTTGAGGGGCTTAAAATCTTGGCCGTTTCGCCCATGAAGTGGACACCACAAAAAGCGATGACATCGGCATCCGTCTCCGCTGCCTGACGGCTGAGTCCCAGAGAATCTCCTACAAAGTCAGCCACCTCTTGGATAGCGGCGATCTGGTAGTTGTGCGCGAGAATCACGGCATTGCGGGAGCGCTTAAGCTCCATGATTTCCGAAATGAGGTCGGTCGAGACGGCTTGCATGGTCGTGACGATGCGCGATCCACGCCGAGCAATCAAGCGGGGTCTTTTGCATTGAATGCCCCCTGCCTTGACTCGGGGCGCGAGGGGTAGTTTGATCCCACGATGGCCACTGTCTCACGCGAGAGCGTGCGGGAGATTCTGCATGAGTTTCTCGCTGGAAAAGGACTGCGCAAAACTGCGCAGCGGGAGGCTATTATCGAGGCTGCGTTCGGCACGAACAATCACTACACGGCCGAGGAGCTTCTCGAGATGGCGCGTGCGATCGACCGCTCGGTGTCGAGGGCCACTGTTTACCGCACACTTCCTCTGCTTGTGCAAAGCGGACTCCTGCGCGAACTCGATCTCGGTGGCGACACGAAAATCTACGATCCGAACTTCCTGGAACATCCCACGCACAACCATTTGGTCTGCGTGGATTGCAAAAAAATCATCGAATTTGAAGACCCGAACATGGAACTCCTCGAAAACTGCATCACCCGCCGGCTGGGTTTTTCCCCGACCAACAAGATGGTGAAAATCGAAGCCCGCTGCGATGAGCTGCAATTGAAGGGATCCTGCACGAAGCGGATGGAAGCCAAAGCCTGACGAGATATGTGGAAAGGAAGATTCAAAGAGGAGCAATCAGACCTCCTGAAAAGCTATGGCGCGTCGGTGCATGTGGATTGGCAACTCTACCGCCAGGACATTCGAGGCAGCATCGCGCATGCGCGGGCCTTGCTCGGGGCGGGGATTCTGACTTCCGAAGAATTCGGCCAAATCGAAGCGGGGTTGCTTGAGATCCGCTCTGAAATCGAGGCTGGGAAATTTGAGTTCAGCCAAGACCTTGAGGATGTGCACATGAACATCGAGGCGGAACTTACGAAGCGCATTGGAGCGGCTGGCGCCAAGCTTCACACCGCCCGCAGCCGGAACGACCAAGTGGCGCTCGACTTTCGCCTTTGGCTTCGCGACGCATGCGAGGGGTTGCGTAGCGGCATTCGCTTGCTTCAGGTCTCACTCGTCGGCCTCGCCGAACGCCACAAGGAAGCCATCATTCCCGGCTACACCCACCTCCAGCGCGCTCAGCCCGTCTTTTTTGCCCACCACCTCTTGGCATATGTCGAGATGCTCGACCGGGATGCCTCGCGCCTGGCTGACGCATCCACGCGGATGGACGCCTGCCCGCTTGGCTCGGGAGCGATTGCGGGTTCAACGATCCTTTTGAACCGCGAGGCAGTGGCCAGCGAACTGGGCTTTTCCAAAGTCACGACGAACAGCATGGATGCCGTCGCAGACAGGGACTTCGCCTGCGAGGTGCTGGCTGGCATCGCGATTCTTGGGATGCATATTTCCCGCCTCAGTGAGGATGTCATTCTCTGGGCCTCGGCGGAGTTTGGATTTATCGAGTTGAGCGACCGTCACACGACCGGCTCGAGCCTGATGCCGCAGAAAAAAAATCCCGACATCGCGGAGTTGGCGCGTGGACGAACAGGGCGGCTTTACGGAAACCTTATGAGCCTTCTCACTGTAATGAAGGGCCTTCCGCTCACCTACAACCGCGACATGCAGGAGGACAAGGAGGCCGTTTTCGATTCGGTGAAATCGGCATCCGAAACGCTGGCCATTTTCGCCGAGATGTTCGACGCGGCTTCGCTTCGCGAGGACCGGGCCCTGTCTGCTGCGAGCGATCCCCTGCTTCTTGCCACCGACTTGGCTGACAGATTGGTTGAAGGCGGCGTGCCTTTCCGCCAGGCTCATGAGATTGTCGGAGGACTGGTGGCCGTGGCGCAGGAAACCAAAACGCCGTTGCACAAGCTGGACGCGGCGGAGTTCGCGACGGCATCTCCTGTGCTAACTCCTGAAATCGTGAAGGCCACTTTCGACCTGCGTGCAGCCCTTGCTGCGCGGGGCACAACCGGCGC
>JBIIUB010000095.1:0-10993 GCA_044340205.1 Terrimicrobiaceae bacterium | reverse complement strand
ATACTGCCGCCCAGCCTGCCCAACCGAACAACTCAGGCCCCACGAAGTCCAGCAATACCGCCCGCTCGTCCAAAACCCAAAGCTACGAGATCAATAAAACACTCACGAACACGGTTAAAAACCCAGGTGAAATCACCCGTATCAGTGCCGCTGTCTTTCTGGCGGAGAAATCCTCCGAGACCGGTGAACTCACGCCAAGGACACCCGAGCAAATCAACGAGCTGCGCAGCATGGTGATCAATGCCTTGGGCATCGAAGTTCCCAAGAACGAAAATCCTGCCTCGTTTGTGTCCATCAAGGAGGTCGCCTTCCCATCCACCGTGACCGCCGGTTCGCCTCTCACAGACCAAGTGGGCGGCTATGTCGAAATGATCCGCCCAATTGCCGCGCTGGCCATCGCAGGTATCGTTTTCGCCATTTTCTTCTTCATGCTCCGCCGCGCGAAACCCGAGGAGATTTCCTTCGAACTTGTGGACGAAAACACCAACACACCGCAACCAGCGGGCGCACTGCCGGACATCGGTGGCGCTGAGGACCCCGCATCATTCCTACCGGCCGCCAAAAACCTCAAGGTGTCACCGGAACTTCTCAACTCACTCATCCGCCAAAAACCGGAAAATGTGGGAGCCACCCTCCGCGAGTGGCTCATCGACAAAAACAACTCCTAAGCCATGCCTACTGCTGAATTTGAAACGATGTCCAAAACGCAGAAACTCGCTGCGTTTTTCATCATTGTCGGCCCCGATCTGGCTCCTGAGCTGATGAAGCAACTCCGCGACCCGGAGATCGAAGCCGTGGCGCGCGAGATGGCCACGATGGATGTGGTGGATTTCAAGTTGCAGGAGAAAATCCTCGACGAATTTTGCGGCCTGATCGGCGATGGCCTCTCCACGGCCCTCGGCGGCATGGCTTTTGCCCAGCGCGCCCTTGAGGCCGCCCGGGGTCCTCAAGCCGCTTCCAGCATCCTTCTGAGGGCACTTCCAGCCAGCAACTCGATCGATGCCGTCCGCGAACTCAGCCAGATGGATACGCGGCAGATTTTTAATATCATCAAAAATGAGCAACCCCAGACGGTGGCGTTCATTCTTTCCTACCTCGATGGTCGTCAGGTTTCTCAAATCATCCCGCTCTTCTCTCCCGAAGCCCGCGAGGAAATCGTGGAGCGCCTGGGGACGATGGATTCCATCTCGAGCGAGCTGATCAACAAGGTTCTCCGCAGCCTCGGCAAGCATCTCTCCACCGGCCCGCAGCAATACAGCATGCACAAGCGCGGCGGTGCACAGGCTGCGGCACAACTCCTCAAATCCCTCGACAAGGAACTCAGCAAAAACCTTCTCGGACGCATCGAAGAGCGCAACGCCGAACTCGGCGAGGCGATCCGCAAGCGTCTCTTCAATTTCGAAGACATCAGCACCCTCACCCAGCGCGATGTGCAACGACTGCTGCGCGATGTGGAGACGCAGGAACTCGCGATTGCGATGAAAAACGCCTCCGAGGCGGTCAAAAGCGTCTTCTTCGGCGCCATGTCGAAACGAGCTTCAGAGTCACTCAAGGAAGAAATCGAAATCCAGGGCCCCGTCCGCAATAAGGATGTTGAGGCGGCCCAGGACCGCATCATCGCCCAGATCATGCAACTCTCCGAAGCAGGAGAGATTGATATCTCCCAGGAGGACTCCAGTGAATCCGCAGGCTAAAGAGATCGACTTCACCGCCGTGCCAGTGGCCATCACCATCGTGCAGGAAATTCTTGCCGCTGCGGAGGATCCGGTGGACACGCGCGTGAGCCTCGAAGAGCATGAAGCCGCCTGCCAGGAGGCCTACAACCGGGGTTTCCAAGAGGCGACGGATGCCCTCACAAACCAGATCGCCGAGCAGCGCGCTGAAGTCGCCCAGTTGCAGGATGCCGTTTTCAAGAATCTCGCAGCGCAGTCGGAAACCCTCGCACACGAGGTTTCCCAGATTTTGCCGGATCTCATCCTCGAAATCACCCACCGCGTGCTCGCAGGCTTCAAACCGGATGCCGAAACGGTTCGCAATACCATTTCCGAAACCCTCGCCGAAGTCGCTCCGGGGTCAACTGATGTCGAAGTCCGGCTCCATCCCCAAGACCTCGCATTGGTCAAGGGAGTCGATGCCGAACTGGAGCAGAAATATCCCGGCATCAGAATGACTGCGGATCCCGAACTCACGCCGGGCGATTGTTTGGCCAAGAGTCGTTTTGGCCTTATTGACGCCCGGGTTCTTACGAAACTTCAAAATGTGGCCCGCTCACTGAAATGAACCAACGCTCACCCATTCTCCCCGCGCTGATGCAAAATTTGCGCGGTCGCATTGAATCCACCACCCCGCTGGTGCGAATGGGCGAAGTCGTGCAGGTGACGGGACTCGTTATCGAATCCGTCGGCCCGAATGTTTCCCTTGGCGACATCTGCGAAATCCGCTCGCCCCGCCTCAACGGGCTGCAGGCAGAAGTGGTCGGCTTTCGCGACCACCGCGTGCTTCTCATGCCGCTCGGTGAAATGCAGGAGATTCATGCCGGCTGCGAAGTCGCCGCCACAGGCCGCGCAGCAGGCATCAATGTGAGCGATGCCCTCGTGGGACGCATCATCGATGGCATCGGCCGCCCGATCGACGGTAAAGGCCCCCTGCCCGCAGGCACATTGCGCCCGTTGCATTGCCAGCCGCCCAATCCCCTCACCCGCCAGCGGATTCTCCAGCCTTTTCAAACAGGCGTGAAATCCCTCGACCTCTTCACTCCCGTGGGTCGCGGCCAACGACTTGGTATCTTTGCCGGCTCGGGCGTGGGCAAATCCACCCTCCTCGGCATGATCGCACGCGGAGCTGAGTCGGATATCAATGTCATCGCCCTCATCGGCGAGCGTGGACGCGAACTCCGCGAGTTCATCGAAAAAGACCTAGGCCCAGAGGGCATGGCGCGTTCGATCATTGTTGTTTCGACCTCCGACCAACCCGCCCTCATCCGCCGCCGCGCCGCGCACATCGCCACAGCGATCGCCGAGCATTTCCGCGACGAAGGCAAAAAAGTCCTCTTCATGATGGACTCCGTGACCCGCTATGCCATGGCCCAGCGCGAAATCGGCCTCGCCGTGGGAGAACCCCCCACCAGCCGCGGCTACACGCCATCCGTTTTTTCCGTCCTACCCCGCCTGTTGGAACGCACAGGCAATGCCGAGCGCGGTTCGATCACAGCCCTCTACACTGTGCTGGTGGATGGAGACGACATGAACGAGCCAATCGCCGACGCCGTTCGAGGCATCCTCGACGGCCACGTGGTTCTCAGCCGGGCCTTGGCCACTGCAAACCACTTTCCGGCGGTGGATGTTCTCGAAAGCGTCAGCCGTGTGACCCTCGAAATCTGCTCGAAGGAGGAACTGCAATCCATCGGCACAGCGCGCGACCTCCTCGCCTCCTACCGAAAAAACGAGGATGTCATCACCATCGGAGCCTACACGAAGGGCAGCAACGCCCATGTGGATCTCGCCATCGAGAAAACTCCGCTCCTGCGCAACCTCCTTCGCCAACCCATCGAAGACAAATGGACGAGGGATAAAAGCTTCAACGAACTGGCAAAAATCGTCGCATGACCCGGAAAAAATACAGTCTCCAGACCGTGCTCGATCTCCGCGAGAAGGCTAAAGACAAGGCCTCGGAAATCTTTGCCGCCGCCGTGCGCGACCGCGACATCGCCGCAGCCCGTGTCACCGAGGCCATCGCCCGCTTGGAAGAACTCACCCGCATGATCAGTGGCGAGCGTTTCCCGGCTTGGGTGCGCGAACAAGGCTGGAACGCCCTCAACGCCCAACGCGACCTCCTCCGCACACTTCAAAACCGTCTCGCGCAAGAGGAGCAAAAAGTCGACGCCAAACGCGAACTCCTCATCGCCGCCGACCGCGACCACCAACTCGTGCTGAAACTGCGCGAAAAATGGCTCGCCAACATCCAACTCGAAGCCGCTCGAGCCGAAGAAAAACAACTTGAAGACTTTGTTACCGCAACCCGCTTTCTCCAAACAGCCATCCCATAAATGAACGCCAACACACCCACACTCAATCCGTTCTCAGAAGCCGACCAGAAACCCTCCTCCAGCTGGGGTCTGATCCTCCTCGCCGTGATCCTCGGCACCGCAACAGCCGCCGGAGTCCTCCTGCTCAAATGGCCATCCGTGACCACCCTGCCACCGGAACCTCCTGCCACACGGACAAAAATCAAATCCCAATCCAAGGACTGGGACTTCTACACCGCCGAAATCGACAACCTCCTTCAAGAACTCCAAAAACAACGCACCACCTACGAGGTCAAAACCAAGGACCTCGGAGCCGTCGAAATGCGCATTGCCGCCGAAAAACAGGAACTCCTCCGCCTCCGCGACGAACTCCTCCGCCTCCGCGGCGAGATTGAGAAAATGCGCGACGACCTTACCACTCAGACCACCGAACTCTTGAGCACTGAGAAATCCAATATCCGCAACCTAGCCCGCAGCTACGCGATTATGAAACCCGCCGAAGCCGTCGCCATCCTCTCCGAAATGTCCGACGCCAATATCGTCAAACTCCTCGCCACCATGAAAGCCGATATCGTCGCCAAAATCCTCGGCGAAATGGCAAAGACCAAAGACCCCGCCGCTCCAGCCGACTCCAAAACCACCCTCGCCAACCGCGCCGCCACAATCAGCGACCAACTCCGCCTCTTCAAAAGCGAAAACACCCAGGCAACCCAATGACCTCCCCGCTTCCAGCGCAAAACTCAAAACCAACCCTCGGAGAGTCCAAAAACGCTCAACAAGGCGGGTTCCTGAATTTTTGCGCCTCCCCCAAAAACACAGAAACCCCGTCATTCGAAAGCCTCATCAGCCAAAATGAGCAGCGCCAAGAACGCCAAGACGAGCTAGAAGAAGCAGAAGCCGCAAAAAGACGCAAAAAGGCAGCCGATGCAGCAGCAATTGCAGCGCAAGCTTCAACTAGTGGAAATATACAATCCGAACCCTGCCTTGATCTAACCCAGGATCCCCTTCAGCTGCTGAATGCTGAAACCGCTAAATTAGCGGCACAGAATGATCTCTCAAATCAGCTGCCGAGTCTGCAGAATCAATCAGCAATATCTACAAGTTCAGAGACACCAATCGCATCTGACTTGGAAAATGTTTTACCGAAAACAGATGCTATAGATTCACAAACTCAAAAAGAAGAAAATGCCGCCTCTGCGCTGGAAAATGTCCAAGACAAGGATTTAGATGCCCAGCAAACGACAATTTCGGAAATTGAAGACTCGGAAGATTCTGCCAATGGCATGAAAACTGCTACGAGAGAGGACGACATGGTTTCGCTTGCCACATTTGAAGATACTCAAGCTTCCGCTACTCCGAAGGTAGCCAGCGAGCCTGCCATAACCTCGGCAAATCGATTATCAACGATGGCTCTTCTTTCAGAGCGCACGGCCATCAGTTCCACAGAAAATGCGGGTTCTGGAGCAGATACCTCATCAGGAAATTTTGCAGCCGGAAACCCAGCCCTTATTGCGAGTAACGGGAACAATTCAGTTCACAAAACTGCCGAATCGCAAGCCTCCTCGCTTCTCAAGACCCTCGCTCCAGAGCTTGAAAAATTTCAGCAAACAGGCAAGTCCCAAATCCAATTGGAACTACCGGTGGGTGAAAACGAATCCGTTAAAATACGGCTCAACCTTCGAGCCGGTGAAATCCGTTCCACCTTCATCACAGAGTCTCCAGAACTTCGCGAAGCCCTTCAAAAAGCTTGGCCGGATTTTACAGCCACCCATCGCTCCCAGGGCATTCGATTTGGCGAATCCCAATTCCAAGATTCTTTTGCGCGCCAGCAGGATGCCACCTCGGATCAAGGACGCCAGCGCCAGCATCAGACGGAAACATTTGCCTCCGATATTCCTTCGAAACAGCAGACGAAAAACAGTCCCCGCTCGGTTCAACAAGCCCTTGGAAATAGTCAAGCAAGCTCCAGTAGTATTCACCTCTGGGCATAACCCTCCTGAATAAAATCATGTCCATTTCTTCCTTATCAACAACGCCCGCAACAGCCACCGGAAAAGACCCCATCACCGGGCTTGCCATGAGCAAGAATGCAGGAAAACAAATGCTGGGTGCTGATGATTTCATGAAGTTGCTCACAACGCAGCTTACCTCTCAAGACCCCATGAATCCGATGAAAGACACGGAATTCATTTCGCAGATGGCAAACTTCACTTCACTGGAGCAGATGCGGACGCTTTCCAAGTCTTTTGAAACTTTTACAAGCGATCAAAAAATGTCGGCAGCACCGGCGTTTTTAGGTCGAAATGTCACCGTGAAAGATGCCACAGGCGACATCACCGGCATTGTGGAAGCCATCACGCTTAAAGACGGAAAACCCGCTATCACGATAAACGGCAAATCCTACGATACAAAACTAATCACTGGAATTGCGATGCCTCCGCCTCCACCAGCAACTCCGCCAATTGCCACAGCAGAAAATTCCATCGTTGCCCCAACCCCCCAATCGTAATTCAACACTTAAAATCTTATGGCACTCCTCAATTCCTTCAATAGCGGCGTCTCAGCAGTCAAAACTTTCGGAAAAAGTCTCGAAGTCATCGGTGATAACATCGCGAATGTAAACACAACAGGCTTTAAGGGTTCACGCGTAACGAACCAAGACAACTTCAGCGAAACCCTCGTCCGCTCCAGCGCGGCAAATGGGGATATTCCCGGCGCCAATTCAATGCAAATTGGTTCCGGAACGAGTGTTGCCAGCGTAAGTCAGCGCTTTACGCAGGGAGTTCTCAGCACAACGGGTGGACCGGCGGATTTAGGAATTTCGGGCAAGGGATTTTTTAAGGTTCAAGATCCTGAGAATCAAAACTTTTACTACACACGAGCGGGTGATTTTCGGCTTGATGACGCTGGCAGCCTTCTGACTAACGATGGAATGAATGTCATGATGGGCACTGGCAAAGTTGTAATCCCTCCCACCCAAGGGGCAAACCCACTTCAGTCGTATAAAATCGATAAAAACGGTGAAGTTTCTGCTTATTATGCAAATGGAACAGCAGCCACGCAAATTGGCCAAATCCTCCTAACCTCCTTTGCGAACCCCAATGCCTTGGAGCGTATTTCAGGCAATCTTCTTAACAACCCTGGAGGTGAAGCTGGCGGAGTTGGTGCCGCAGGAGCAACTGAAGCCACCGCTGCGAACGCAACGCTCTTCGGCGACATCATCCAAGGCACACTGGAACTTTCCAATGTGGACTTGACCCAACAATTCTCCGACCTCATCGTTGCCCAGCGTGCTTTCCAAGCAGGATCCCGTGTGATTACCGTCTCCGATTCCGTGATGGAGGAAATCGTGAACTTGAAGCGTTAAGAGTCTCAATTTAAAAAACAAAACAAACAATATGCCAGCCAACGAAGCAGATACAGCCAACCAAAACTTTGCAGCCCCGAAGAAATCCGGGAATCCCTTGATGCCCGTCATAGCCGTCGTGATCCTTGTGCCGGCTTTGGTTTACGGCGTCATGGATTTTGTAATCCTGCCCAAGCTCAAGGCGGCTGCGGGCACCGCGAAGCCTGCGGGCGACCACGCCGCGAAGACTCCGAAAACGGTTTCAGCCCTTGGAGAGCATACTGCCGAGTTTGGCGGACTCGTTGTGAACCTCTCCGGAAGCGGAAGCTCCCGCTACCTGCGGACCAACTTCAAAGTGGCGAGCGCGGATGCCAAGATCGGCGACATCATGAAGGAAAACGAATCCCCGCTGCGCGATGCGGCGATTACGATTCTTTCCTCCCAATCACCTTCCGCGCTGGACAATCCGAATGGTCGTGAGGCCGTGCGCAAACAACTCATCGCCAAATTCAACAGCCTCCTCGGAGCCGAGGTGGTCGACCAGATTTACTTCTCCGAATTCGTGATCCAATAACGGGGCGTTCCCAATCACGCCCTCAACCATCAACCAGAATATGGCCGGAACTCTTAACCAATCCGATATCGACAGGCTCGTCGCCGAGGCGGCCCAGTCTTCCGCTCCATCGATTTACCGCTTCGACGGCTCGCGCTTCCCGACGGCCAATCAAGTTCAGGCCAAGGCGTTCGACTTCCGCACGCCGATCCACTTGGCCGAGGCGGAGATTCGCCGCATTCGCACGATTCATACCGGTTTTATTTCAACGATTTCTGCCCGTTTTTCATCGCTTTTGCGGGCGGACATGAGCCTGAAGCTGGCGAAGCTCACGACCATGCCTTACGGGAAATTTGCGGAGTCGATGAAGAATCCGACCCACATCTCGCTTTTCAAGGTTGATCAGCTCCCAGGCATCGGAATTCTGGAAATCCACCCGCGTTTGGCCATCAGCATGACCAACCGCATGCTCGGCGGCCGCGGGAGTGCCTCGGATGAGGAGCGCTACCTCACTGAAATCGAGATCGCCCTCCTCGAGGAAATCGTAGACATCATCGTCAACGAGTGGTGCCGCCAGTGGAAAGACGAGCGCCAATACAGCGGGCGCCAGATTGGCCATGAGAACAACCCTCGCTTCTTGCAAGCCTGCTCGAATGACACTGTCATGCTGGCACTTACGATCGAGGCCTTGGCAGGTGACAGCGTGGAGCTCATCCAAATCGGCGTTCCTTACAACATGCTGGAACCGATTGCGAAGAACATGCACAGCCGCCGGTCGCGCGACATGCAGGTTCCGAACGACGTCAAGCCCCAGCAGTGGCGCAGTTCCTACAACCAGATTTCCGTTCCGCTCATCGCCGACTGGGAAGTGCCAGGCGTCAATGTGAGCGATGTGCTCAGACTCCGCGTGGGCGATGTGCTGGAAATGCCCAAGACCACTCTCAACAACACCCGCGTCCGTATCGCCAACGCCCCACGCTTCAGCGCACAAGCAGGTTGCGAGAACGGCCATGTCGCCATCCAAATAACCTCTGAATCCCAACCTGCCCAAAAACAATGAGCACCATCAACGACGCCAAAAACCTCTCTGTCATTCTCGATGTCAAAGTCGATCTCACCGTCCGCATCGGCTCCTGCATGCTGCCAATGAGGGATGTGGTGGAACTCGGAGAAGGCACCGTGCTTCAACTTGACCAACTCGCCAGCGAACCGGTCGGCCTTTATGTGAACGACAAACTCATCGCACGAGGCGAAGTCGTGGTGGTCGATGAGAACTTTGGCATCAAAATCACCCAGATCGTCGGAGACGCGGCATGAGGAACCTTGCGTGGAGGCTCGCCCTCGTGGCGGTCCTCGCATGCCTCCATACATCGTTGCTGCAAGCCACGGAGGAGCTGGCGGCGAACGGGTCGGCGAATCAGACCTCACCATCGCCTGAAGCAACACCCGCCATCACAATCAATGGAGCAAGCGACAATTCCACAAAAACCTCGGAATCAGCTCCTGCACCAACTCCTTCGGCTGTAAACAAGCCCGTCTCCCCCACCGCGCCGGGAATGGATGAATTCGGCCGCCTGCTGGGTTATGTTACCCTCTTGGCCGCACTCGCGGGAGCAGCGATCTATTTAATCAAGTTTGGCATCCCACTGCACCGCAACCGCTCCAAAGAGGAACGCAAACTGCAGGTCTTGGAAATGCGCCCCCTTGGCAACCGCCAGTTTCTTATCGTGGTCGGATACGAAGAAACCCGTATGCTTCTGGGAGTCACACCCGGAAAAATCGATTATCTCTGCCCGTTGGACTCGCCTTCCTCGGCCGACCGCGATTTCAGCCGCATGATGGAAAGTGAAGAAAAAAAAGGCCAGACGACATGATGTTTTTAAAACCCCATCTTTTTGCAGCCTTGTTTTTGATCTGCTCGCTGGGAGCGCTCACTATCCCTGCGCAGGCACAGACTCCCGCACCAGGGCCAACGCCATTTCCGCCGCTATTGAGTTCGCCGGCGGCTCCTGCCGCTCCCCGCGCGCCGACGGCTCCAACAGCTCCGCAGGTTTCCGCTCCAGGCGCGCCATTGATCAACCTCCAGGTAGGAAATGGCAATGACAGGCAAAACCTGAGCACGGCGATCCAGATCGTCATTGTGATGACGCTGCTCACGCTGGCGCCATCGCTCATCATGCTGATGACGAGCTTCACCCGCATTGTGATCGTTTTGGGATTCGTCCGCACGGCACTCGGAGTTCCCAGCGCTCCAGCGAACCAACTTCTCATTGGCATCTCGATTTTTATCACTTTTTTCATCATGGCCCCTGTCTGGCAACAGATCCAAGATCAGGCCATCAATCCCTACATGAACGAGCAGATCAGCTCGAACGAGGCGATGGACCGCGCCGTCGAGCCGATCCGGAATTTCATGCTCCGCCAAACGCGACCCGGCGAAGTCGATTTCTTCCTCGACCTCGCAGGCATGGGCCGCACCGACCTCAAGGACCTTCCCATGCGCGTGGTGCTTCCTGCGTTTGTCATCAGCGAGCTCCGAACCGCCTTCCAGATGGGATTCTTGATTTTTATTCCCTTCCTGGTCATTGACTTCCTTGTTGCATCCACTCTTATGTCCATGGGCATGATGATGATGCCGCCTACGATGGTGGCGCTTCCCTTGAAGCTTCTGCTCTTCGTTCTTGTGGATGGTTGGCAGCTCGTCGTTCGTTCTCTGGTTCAAAGTTTTGCCTCATGAATCAAGAGACTGCCATCGAAATGCTCCGCTCGCTCATCACGGTGTCCCTGCTCGTGACGACTCCGATCATCTTGGCGGCGGTCATCGTGGGCGTGGTCATCAGTCTTTTTCAAGCCGTGACCAGCATTCAAGAACCTACGCTGAGCTTCGCTCCGAAGCTGATCGCAGTCGGTGCAATCATCATCATCGGAGCCCCTTGGATGCTCCGCCAACTGATGCAGTTCACGGTTTTTTTCATCAATAAAATCCCGGAAATGACGAGATGATCACGATCCATGTCGAGGATATCTACCCCGGATTGCTGATTTTTCTTAGAGCCAGCGGACTTTTTCT
>JBIIUB010000094.1:0-11107 GCA_044340205.1 Terrimicrobiaceae bacterium | reverse complement strand
GTGAAAATCGCGATCTTCATGCGATTTCACTGTAGATGCGTTTCAACTGCCGAGCCGCATCGCGGCATGTCGGAATGGCGGTGTTCCTTGCCAGGAGGGCCTCTCGACTGGCTGCATCCGTGGTTGCGGATGCGATGAGTTCCGCAAGTTTGGCTGAATCATTCGGCTCGAAATAGCCGGCGTGATTTTCACCAAGGACCGCTGTGTTTCCTTCGATCCGACTCACGATAACTGGCAAGCGACAGGAAATCGCTTGCAACAACGCGAGCGCCTGGCCTTCCCAAAACGAAGGCAGCACAAAGAAATCCAAGGCCTGAAACCACGGGACCGATGGTCGCTGCCGTCCGGCAAAAACAATCTGCTCCCCGACCCCCTGCTCCATCGCAAAATTTTCGAGTTCTTTGCGCGCGACGCCATCACCCACAAAAACGGCTTTGGGCCTCAGGCCTCGGCGGCGCAATATGGCCAGTGCTTCAATGGTCGCCTTGTGATTTTTCACAGGATGCAGCGAGGCGACCGTGCCAAAGATAATTTCATCCTCGGGAAGACCGAGATTTTTTCTGATAACACGCATGTCACCAGTGGGGCGGAAAAGATTGTCATCAATCGCATTCGGCACCACTTCAACCAAGCTTGAGGGGATAGAAAATCTTGAACTGATTTCCGCACGCGTCTGCGCAGAAAGTGTGAGAATTTTTTTTGCACCTCTCAAACAGAGCTGGAACAAAACCCTCTTGCGTAGCGGCATTTCGCCGAGCGTTTTTTGCTGGTGCACAATCGCGGGTATTCCCGCTAAGCGGCCGGCTGCAACTCCAAAAAGATGAGCATGGTAAGTCTGTGAATGAACCACATCGATCCCCTCGCGCTCCAGCCAACGGGAAAACTTCCACACAGCCAGTGGGCTGATGCGTTTCTTGGGAAAAAGCGGCATCAATTCAACCGGCCAACCCGCTGCTAATGCCTCCTCGCCAAGCATGCCCAATTCACGGAGACATACGAAACGGGCATCCACCTCGGGAGCGAGGTGGGGATAAACTCCAAGAGCAAAATCCTCCGCCCCCCCCACAGGCATCCCAATAAAGAGGAAAGCGACTTTCAACGCGCGGTGTTCTGCGCGAGGGCGTCTCATCAGGCCAACAAAATCTCCGCCGCCTGGCTCACATCCTTGTCACCACGGCCACTGAGGTTGGCGATGAGGATGGCTTCCTTCGCCATCGTTGGGGCGACTTTGATGACATGCGCGATGGCGTGGGCTGTTTCGAGGGCGGGGATGATGCCTTCGATCTCGGCGAGGCCACGAAAGGCAGCGAGGGCCTCGTCGTCGGTGGCGTAGTCGTAATCGATGCGGCCGGAGTCGCGGTAGTAGCTGTGCTCGGGCCCGATGGCGGCGTAATCGAGACCCGCGGAGACGGAGTGGGTCAGCTCGATCTGGCCGTCTGCGTCGGCAAGGAGCCAGGTTTTTGTGCCTTGGAGGACTCCGAGTTTACCGCCTTGAAAGCGTGCGGCGTGGCGTCCGCGCACGATGCCGTCGCCGCCGGCTTCGACGCCGGTGAGCTTCACGGATTCATCTTTGAGAAACGGATAAAAGAAGCCGATCGCATTGCTGCCGCCTCCCACGCAGGCGACAAGAAGGTCCGGCAGGCGTTCCTCGCGCTGGAGGATTTGGCGGCGAGTTTCGTCACCGATGACGCGGTGAAAATCACGGACGATCATGGGATACGGATGCGAGCCAAGCGCGCTGCCCAGGATGTAATGGGTGTTTCGAACATTGGTAACCCAGTCGCGCATGGCTTCGTTGATCGCCTCCTTGAGTGTGGCTTGGCCTGCGGTGACGCCGACGACTTTCGCTCCGAGAAAACGCATGCGGGCGACATTGAGGGCTTGGCGTTCCATGTCCACCGCGCCCATGTAAATCGTGCACTCGAATCCAAATCGCGCGGCGGCTGTGGCGGTTGCGACGCCATGCTGGCCGGCACCGGTTTCCGCGATGATACGGGTTTTTCCCATGCGGCGGGCGAGCAAGATCTGGCCGATGGCGTTGTTGATCTTGTGGGCGCCGGTGTGTAGCAGGTCCTCGCGCTTGAGATAAATTTTCGCGCCGCCGAGCTTCTGCGTGAGCCGTTCGGCGAAGTAGAGCGGAGTCGGACGACCACAAAAATCACCCAGCAATGCGGCGAGTTCTTTTCGAAATTCCGGATCCTTCCGCGCGGCATGGTATTCGTTTTCCAATTCGCGCAGGGCGGTCATCAGCGTCTCGGGAACAAACATCCCGCCGTATTGGCCGAAGTGGCCTCCGGCGTCAGGCAGGGCGGCGTCTGTAGCAGTGCTCATGAATAAAGTGTGGATGTTTTTCGCAAGCGGTGCAACACGCGCCCTTCAGATACGCCCAGTCGATTGCAAGGCGGACGAGGTCGTTTGGATTTCGTTTTTGAAAAGCTTGGCCCAATCTTTGATGAAGCCCGGCACCCGGCAGGTCCAATTCTGGTCGCCGACTGCACCCGGCACATTGAAGCGCTCGCGCAGCGCAAAAACATCTGTGATCTGATGAACAGCGAGCCAGGAATTACAGGCGAAAAGACCCTTGATGAGTGCATCGTGGATTTCAGGCGTGTAGGCGCAGGGCACTTCGATATCCGCACGGCCGCAGAACTCGAGCAACTCGCGCATCTCGGCGACAACCCGCTCACGCGATTCCGGTTTATTAGCCGCTTCGTTCCAATCCTCCCAAAATTGCCTGACCGGCGGGTGATCGTGCGTGGCAAATGTGGCAAGGCTCAGCCGGGCATAATCGGCACCGGAAATCATCGCCCCGTTGCCGCCGCGCTCCCACTGCGGGATTTTAAAACCGGGTATGTCGAGCGCCTCCAAGGTCGGCCTGACATAAGGCGAAAGCTCGCCGAGATCCTCCGCGATGAGCCGATGCGGCCCCGTCTCCTCGAGAATCATGCGGAAGAGCATCTCACCCTGCCTGCGGTTGTATTCGCGGTTCTCAGGCGCGCTGTCATCAAATGGCACGAAGCCGGGCAGCAGGCCACCGGTGATTTCTTTCGCCTGCTCAGGAGTGAGATCAAGGAAGCGCGAGTTGTCTTGGGGACGCCAAGGAAAACTGTAGATGCGGAAAAATCCCAGAGCATGATCCACACGAAGAAGGTGAAAAACAGCACGCGCCGCTTCAAGTCGCCGACGCCACCATGCAAAATTATCCCTCGCCATCGCCTGCCAGTTGTAGAGCGGAAAACCCCAATTCTGCCCCCACTTCTCCGTGAAGGGATCGCTCTTGAAAACCTTCTCCGGCGGGGCACCGCTCGAGCGCTGAATGTCGAAAATCTCGGGCTCAGCCCACACATCCGCGCTGTAGAGACTCACGCCGACCGGAATGTCGCCCATCAGGGCCATGCCAAGCTTGTCGAATTCCGCGCGCACGGCACGCCATTGCGAATGAGCGACCCATTGGACATAGCTGAAAAAATCAACCTGCTCGTGAAAAAGCGCCGCAGACTTTTCATCCAACGCGGCCAACCACTCGCGCGCAGCCGCCGAGGCGCGGTGCTCCTCGGGCCAGTTACTGGTGACTTCATCGTTGTTGTTCCAAGCGATCAGAGCGCGGAAGAACGCATAGGGTTCGAGCCACTCGCTTTCAGCTTGCTGGAAGGCTTCGAACTCCGCCACCCGCGCCCGGCTTCCCTTCGCACTCCGGAAATTTTTGTAACCCAGAGCGAGCATTTCCCGCTTGAGCGCCTTCACGGCGCCGTAGCGAACAGATCCCTCGCGCAGCGCGGCAACATCGTGTTTTTCTGTAACACGCACAAAATCCTTCTCCGCGACATCCGGTAACCACTGCGGGCTCACGGACAGCGTCACAGGCTCGTAGGCGATCGAACTGATGATATTGTAGGGACTGTGATCTGACCCCGTTTCGTTGACGGGCAGAATCTGAATCAACCGGAAGCCTTTTCCCGAAGCCCATGCCGCAAGCTCGACGAGGGTTTCCGTGTCTCCAATGCCAATATCATTCGACCCCCGAATGGCACTGAGTGGCGTGAGGATGCCTCCGATTTTTTGTTCCGGCGAAAGGGTGGAAGCGGTGGATGTCATAAAGAATCTGGTTTCGAATGATCCGTGTCCTGCGTGCAGCGCGCCTCCAAGGCCTCGCGTGTCAGGACATGCCGTGCACCGCATCGCGGACAGGTGACCTTGAGCGAGGCGTCGCCGCCAAAAAGCCCGTCCGCCTCGCGCTGGAAAACAGGCGCAATAAAATCCAGCATCCGCTCCTGATCGCAGCCGCAGAAAAATGTGAACTGCCGTTTCTCAAGGAGCGATAACTCGACACTCTGATCCAATGTCCGGACACCCTCCGTCGTGAGGCCATGCAGCCACTCCAGATTGCAATCCGGTTGCGCGGCGACCATCACGATATCTTCCTCATCATGCCGGAAAAACCGCACAGGACGCTGCTCGCTTCGTTCGTAAAAAATCTCCACCGCGTCAAAAACCGAACCGGCTTCAAAATCCACCGCACTGCGTCTGGGCGACTTCCGGTCTTCAACGACATCCGAGTAAAACATTCCCTTCTCCAGAGGCGAGGCGTCTTCCGTATGCACGCGAGCCACGACCGTGCCGGTATTGTTATCCCCCGCTGCGAAAATATTCGCCCTCGGGGTTGGAAATTTAATCGTCCAAGCGCAGGCCTCGCCCCAGGGACGGCTCGCGCAGTGAAGCGTCACCGCCGCGAGGGCATCGCGCCCAAGATCCTCGACTTCGGATGGTATTTCGATGCCGTAATCCAGACGGTGCAAATACCAGGAGGCATACAGCTCCGAAAAATCCGCCCGCGCCACGAGAGCGTTTTTGCCCCGCGCAAAATAGGTGCGGACTTCAATATCGGATTCGTTCATTCGACTTGGAAACCAAGCGTCCGGCTGTGCCGCGCAAAATCGCGAAGGCCTTAACCAACGACCTTCAGCAAGATCGTGGCATTGTGACCGCCAAATCCAAAGGAATTGCTCATCACGCAAGAGAGCTTCGCCTCGCGCGCCACATTCGGCACGCAATCAAGGTCACACTCGGGGTCGGGATTTTCCAAATTGATCGTTGGCGGAATGAGGCCGTGTTTGATGGCCAGCGCACTGGCGGCCAACTCGACTCCGCCGGCTGCTCCAAGCAGGTGGCCGGTGGTGGATTTTGTCGCACTCACAGCCACTTTGCGGGCGTGGTCGCCAAGAGCGAGCTTTATGGCCCGTGTCTCACAGATGTCGCCGAGGCCGGTGGATGTCGCATGGGCGTTGATATAGTCGATCTGCCCGGGTTCAACCTTCGCATGGCGCATAGCGATGGTCATCGCACGCGCAGCGCCCTCGCCCTCGGGCATGGGAGCGGTCATGTGATAGGCATCTGCCGTGCAACCATAGCCGGCGAGTTCGCAGTAAATTTTCGCGCCGCGTTTTTTCGCATGCTCGTATTCCTCGAGCACCACGATGCCCGCGCCTTCGCTCATGACAAAGCCGTCGCGGTCCTTGTCAAACGGACGGCAGGCCTTTTGCGGATCGTCATTGCGGCAGCTGAGGGCCTTCATAGAAGCGAAGCCCGCGATGCCGAGAGGAGTGATTGTGGCTTCTGCACCACCAGCGATGAACGCATCCGCATCACCGAATTTGATAATGCGCCACGCCTCGCCAAGCGAGTTATTCGCCGTCGCACAGGCAGTGACGATACACATGTTCGGCCCGCGCAGGTCGTATTCCATCGACACCATGCCGCTGGCCATGTTCGAAATCATCATGGCAATCGTGAATGGTGACACACGCGAAGGACCGCGATCGGCCAAGCGGTGTGCTTCCTCCTCCATGCTGTAGAGACCGCCAATACCGCTGCCGATCATCACGCCAAAGCGCGTGCGGTCCACAGTCTCGAGGTCGATACCGGAGTCTTCGAGGGCCATCTTGGTCCCGGCCATGGCAAACTGCGTGAAGCGGTCCGTGCGCTTCACGGTCTTGGGATTTTTGAAATACTTCACCGCCTCGAAGTTCTTCACTTCGCCGGCAATCTTGCAGTCGTAGGCCGAAGAATCGAAGGCCTCAAAAAGCCCAATGCCACTGCGTCCTTTGATAAGGGATTCCCAGAATGTTTCCAAATCGCTTCCAACAGGGCTTACAACGCCCATGCCGGTCACGACGACTCGTCGTTCGCTCATGTTTTAAAAAATGTTAGGGGACGCCTCGGTTGCGCCTTCTTCACTTGTGCGTTCGTGCCCGCGCGTTGGCAATGAATTTTTCCCTCGGAAGCGCGATTTTTCGGGATGCCTGCCGATCAGGAAATGCGGAATTTGACCTCACGGATCGCTTTTTTTCCGAAGCGCTCCTGAAGTTTGGCGAGGATTTCCCGTTTCCAGTTTCTCTCAAGCTCGTAGCGCAGGCTGGGTTGGAGGACATGAATACCCAGAACGCCGCCACTCAAGCCGGCCGGAGCCGCGTGTTGAGCGATGAATTCGCCGACCACATCCTTCCAGGCCGCGCGCACTTCGCCCTCGTTCAGCCGCTCGCCCAGGCCCAGCTTTGGCATGAGCTTTTGCAGCACATCGCCGACAACCGTGCAGCGGTCCTTCCGCTCGAAGGGCTCCTGCAAACCGCGCCACTCGGCGAGGACTTTGGCTCTGAGAGATTCCGCTGACATAAAAAAGGCTCCCGGTTTGCGGCCGGGAGCCTGTTTTTAAAGTTTAGAAATTAAGCGTCGTTTCCGATGGCTTCCACAGGGCAGCCATCCATCGCCTCTTGGCAGAGAGCTTCCTCCTCGGGAGTCTCCGGCTGTTTATAGACATAGCTGTGACCGCCATCGTCATTGCGTTTGAAATTTGCAGGCGCTGTTTCGCGGCACAGATCGCAATCGATGCACTGGTCATCCACGAAAAATTTTCCCTCAACGTTGTCGCTGTATTTGTTTGCTACATCTGCCATATTGATTTGATGAATTGAGGCCGCAAATTGGTTGCACCCGCACAGGATTGCAACCGTTTTTTGTGCCATCGCAAAATTTTTTCCCGAATCCTAAAAATGCAGACACCATCTGAAATCCTGCCCACCGAGGGACGCCATGTCCTCCACCTCTTCTTCCGCGTCGAGTATTCCGCGTGGGAACTCCTCAACAAATCCGCCCGCATCGCTGCCAAGACCGCGCTCGCCGAGTTGGTCCGCGAAATCCGCGCGACTCCCGGCACCCAGCTCCTCCTTTTCAGCATGGTCACTCCAAAGGCCGACCTCGGCTTCATGCTGCTCACGCCGGACCTCCAAAATGCCGACGCCTTCGCCAAGCGCCTTGCGACTGCCCTCGGGCCGGACATCCTCACACCGACCTTCAGCTGGCTCTCGATGACCGAGCGCAGCGAATACACCACCAGCGATGCGGAATACGCCGCCACGCTCGAGGCCGAGGAAAAGCTCACTCCCGGCACACCGGCGTTCGACGAGAAGATGCAGGCATTCAGCGCCCGCATGGCGAAATATCTCAAAGACCGCCTCGAGCCGAACCTCCCCGACTGGCCGGTCGTCTGCCTTTATCCGATGTCCAAACGCCGCGCACCAGACCAGAACTGGTATGCACTCGATTTTGAAGCCCGCAAAAAACTCATGGCCGGCCACGCCCGCGTTGGACGCACATACTCGGGCCGAATTCTCCAACTCATCACCGGTTCGACAGGCCTCGACGACGAGGAGTGGTTCGTGACCCTCTTTGCGAAGACGACCTCGGACATCAAAGCGATCGTCTATGAGATGCGCTTCGACGAAGTGAGCGCACAATACGCCGAGTTCGGCGAGTTTTTCATCGGACTCCAATTGCCGCTCGACGCCCTCTACGACAGGCTCTCGCTTTGATCGCGGCCGCCGACCGTGCGCTTCGTTGTCAAAATTTCACTCGCCGTCCTCATCGCGCTGGGCGGGTATTTATTTTGGCCTCGAAGCAGCTCGCTGTCTTTGTTTGATGCCGCCGCGATGGCGGAGCTGCAAACCAACGCCTGGAGACACGCTGCGGCGGGCAAGGAAACGCAAGCTCTGTTCGATTTCTACAGCATCTTCGAAGGCCAATACCGCATCCCGCCGCTCCCCGCCATCTCGGCGGCCATGAACATGCTCCAGGCCCGGCGCGCTTTTGCCAGCGCCGCCGACCAAGCCGACGAGGAACAGGCTTTGCCGTTTTTGGAAAAAACCTTCTCCATCCTCGGCGAAAAAACCGGCGCAAACCTCGATCCAACCATCATCGCAAGGCTCGAACTCTTCACATGGTCCCTCGCACGCGACCCCTCGAAGCAAAGCCAACTCACAGCCGCCATCTCGGAAAAACTCGCACTCCTCCACGGCGGCGCGGCAAAAGATTATCGCGAATGCGCCTCAGACTTCGCCCGCGCCGCACGGCTTACCGCAGCTAAAAACTGGGACGCGGCGACCCAAGCCGGGACCACCGCATGGCAAAAGCTGCGCCGCCAAATCGACTCGACCGGTCAGCGCGCGGCCGACCCCTCCGCTGGATCCAGCCGAAGCAGCCAGTTGTAAACAATCAGCCTGTCCGCCGGGATTTTCAGGTAGTCAGGCCCTGGCAGAACATTCCGCGACAGAAAGCCAAAGAGCGCCTTCTCCCAGGGCCTCATTTGCTTATTGGAACAAGTCACGATCAACTCCTGCGCGAGAATATGAAAAACCGGCGCCTTCAAAAAAGCCTCGCCAGCCTGCTCGGCGCACTTCTGCAAAATCAGCGGCACATCCGGCTCGTTCATGTAGCCATGCCGTGCGCTCGCCTCCCAGACACCGGCGGGATGTTTTTTGATCGTGATGTTTTCCGCATCCGCAAACGGATTTCCCCAACCGGCATCGAGCAACAGAATCACTAGATTTTCCGGCAGCACCTGCGTGCGGCGGTATTGCTCAAGAATCCGTGCGACAGCGAATTCCGGATCGATCTGGCGCAGGACGAAAACCTGCGTGCCCGGCACCCGGCGAAAATTCTCGGCCTCCATTCGAGCCGTCAGATCCCGCACTCCCAGCGGGCTCTCGAGCAAGTGCCCATGCACCAAATCCCGACCCTTCCGCCAAGTGAGCATCACAGCCGCCACCGCTCCAGCCAGCGCCAGAGGCACGATGCCACCATCTGCAATTTTCGTGAGACACGCGCCAAACAAGGGCAAATCCAAACACAGCAGGCCGATCAAAACCGCCACGGCCCAAGCGCTCGAAACGCCAGGCTCTGCCCGCTTCACCACAAAAAAGGCGACCGATGTCACAGCCATGGCCCCAGTGACCGCGATTCCATAAGCCCCGGCGAGCGCATCCGCCGTGTGGAATCCCAGCACCAACATGATGCAGGCAATGCCAAAAAGACTGTTCAAAACAGGGATGTAAATCTGCCCGCGCGTCTCCGCGCTCGTGTGCCTCACATAGAGTCTCGGCAGATACCCGAGATCCATCGCCTGGCTTGCCAGCGAGAACACCCCGCTGATCAAAGCCTGCGAGGCAATGATCGTCGCTGCCGTGGCCAACACCACAAGCGCCCCGCGCAAGTGACCCTCTGGAATCATGAGAAAAAACAGATTCGTCTCCACCGCATTCGCCGGGGTTTTCATGACCATCGCCGCCTGCCCGAGATAGTTCAAAATCAGCGAGGGAAAAACCACCAGCCTCCAACCCGCCACGATCGGCTTGCGGCCAAAGTGCCCGAGGTCGGCGTAGAGTGCCTCCGCACCCGTCACCGCCAGCACGACAGCACCCACCAGCGCCCAGGCGCCCCAGCCACCCGTGGCCAGCAACCGCGCCCCGTGCAGCGGATTCAAGGCCTGTAGCACCTCGGGACACGCCGCGATATGAACCACTCCCAACACAGCCAATACCAGAAACCAAACCAACATCACCGGCCCGAAAACGCCTCCCAGGCGACTCGTGCCGAAACGCTGAACAAAGAAAAACACCCCCAGAATCCCGACTGCCAAGGGCAACGAATACACGCCCCAAGCCGGATTCACACTCGCCAAGCCCTCAACCGCACTCAGCACGGAAACCGCCGGAGTGATCGCGCCATCGCCAAAGAGCAACGCCGCACCAAACACCAGCAAACACGCCATCCATCCCCGACTCGCCGCACCCGTCGGATGCCCATGAAAAATCCGCGCCATCAGCGCAAAAATCCCGCCCTCGCCGTGATAGTCGGCCCGCATGACCAACATCACATATTTTACCCACACCACCAAAAAGAGCGTCCAAATGATCAGCGATGCCACCCCCATCGCGGCCTGCGCACCCGCAAGACTCACCGCGATCTGATACGCATACAACGGGCTCGTGCCGATATCTCCAAAGACAACGCCCAGCGCCAAAACCGCCATTCCCGCAGCACCGGATTTGTTTTTGATCTCGGCCACAGGATTGAAAATTTCTCCTACGACAAATCCTCCGCCGTCACACTCTGCTGGGGTCGCGAGGCCAGCATCCTCGCCTGCTCCACCACCCGCTCTGGCGCTTCGTCGAAACGGTAGCCATGGCAATTCGGACACGAGGTGACCCGCATTGTGACGATAGACTCACACCCCTCGCACACCTTGAAATTTTCAGGTGCGGCGATGATTTTTTCCGCCCTCGCCGCCCGGTCCGCCAGATGATCAGTGCTCGACATTTGCGTATGCGTATCACCGATCTCCCAGTCCGCAAAATCCAAATCCATACGATCACCGCTTGAAAAACCCCGCCACGCGTCTACCTTGTCCACCGATGGCGGACGGTCGCTCCCGGCAGGTCGCAAGGCCCGCTTGGAGAGGAAAGTCCGGACACCACAAGGCAGCATGCCGCGTAGAATGCGCGGGGGGCCGGGGCCAAAGTCCCAGTCGACGGAAAGTGTCACAGAGAACATACCGCCCACCCCGGTGCAAACCGGGCGGCAAGGGTGAAAAGGCGGGGTAAAAGCCCACCGCCCCGAGCGCAAGCAAGGGGGCACGAAAAACCCCATGCGGTGCAAGACAGAACAGGAGGGATCGGGTCGCCTGCCCAACACGCCGCGCAAGCGGCGACACCCTCCGGGTATTGGTCGCAGTCCGCAAGGACCACGCCCCGCCGCAAGGCGAGGTGTGAGACAAATG
>JBIIUB010000093.1:0-11180 GCA_044340205.1 Terrimicrobiaceae bacterium | reverse complement strand
CGGGAAAAATCGGGAGCTGGATTTGCGGCATACCGAAGTATCGCCAAACCAGAGGAAGTCCTTCAACCCGGTTCATTGAGGTTCCTCAACAGCGGTTCACGCCGCCCAGAGGTCAGGATGTCTGAATATGTGGTCGAAATGGTTCAACCTCTACACTTACATCAATTCCAAAGGCCTGTGTATGCCCTGCAATGATGGATCTTGGACTTGTTTGCGCTGGGTCAGCAATCACACCGGCAAAGCCGAGATCGAGGTTACATTTCAAAGACTGAAGAAGACTCCACAGCAGGACAACACCGGCGTCATCGGAATCCTGCGCGTCAACGGGGAGGAGAAATGGTCCACTGGCGTCATTGGCGACGGAGATGCCGAACCGCACAGCAAAACTATTTCCGTGGATTTGAATGAAGGGGACTGCGTGGATTTCTTGCTCAATCCAAACGGGACCAGCAACCACGACGAAACAAAAGTGACCGTGCTCATCAACAGCGCTTCCTAGAACCACTGTTCGATAGCCCATCGCGGGTGGCGCGCAACATGGCCGAATTCAAGATATTCGGCCATGTTCTTCCACTGCGCCCTGTTGATTCAGTCCGAATAAAAACCAATCCTTCGGAAGATTTACAATACTCATGAAAACACACTCCTTCAAAGCCAATGGCCTCCACCTCCTCTTCGCCTTCGCCGATGATGCCCCGGTGAAGTTGCTCAACTTCTCGTTCGCCAAAGGCGCCAAGCCCGATCCCGAGAGCAAGCTGACCAAATGGTCCCGCTTGGTGGAAGTGCAAGCGAACGGCCGCGATTGGGACGACCATCACGGCAACAAATACACCGGCACCAATCCCGCCGGGGAACTCCGCTACAAGAGTCATCGCGAAAGCAAGACGCCGCTGGGAGCAAAGCTTGAAATCGTTCAAGAGGGCGGCGGACTCAGGGTCACCTCGCACCTGCAGGTCATTGGTAAACTCAGCGCACTGCGTTCATGGACCGAGGTGGTGAACACCGGCAAGGAGCCCGTGCTGCTCGAGTATGTCTCCACGGCCGCACTCCCCGGAGCCTCGCTCGGCGGCGAGCAGATCTGGGATCAGAAGATGCAACTGCACCTCGCCGACAACACCTGGGGAGGCGAGTGCCAGTGGCGCTCGGGAAGCCTCCAGGACTTCGGCCTCTCGCAGGTTTATTCCTCGGTTTATGATTTCACCCATTTTTCGCTCAATCGCGTTTCGATTTCCAACCAGGGATCGTGGTCCACGCTCGGCTACCTGCCGATGGGTGCACTGGAAAACACCGAGACCGGCGAAACCCTCTTCTGGCAGATCGAGCACAACGGCTCGTGGCACTGGGAGATCAGCGACATCGCCAAGGAACTCTATGTCCTGATCTCCGGCCCCACCTTCCGCGAAGGCCATTGGAGCAAGAGGCTGACCAAGGGTGAGAGCTTCACCTCGGTTCCCGCCACCATCGGCCGCGTGAAGGGAGATCTCACCTGCGCGTTGCAGGAACTCAACTCCGTGCGCCGCCTGATCCGTCTGCCACACCCCGACATGGAGAAGATGCCGGTCATCTTCAATGATTACATGAACTGCCTCATGGCGGAGCCGACCACCGAGAAACTTCTACCGGTCATCGATGCGTCGGCGGCGGTCGGCTGCGAATATTTCGTGGTCGATGCCGGATGGTTCGCCACACTGCAGGAAACCTGGTGGACCTCCGTAGGCGAGTGGAAGGAGTCGCCCGACCGCTTCCCGAATGGCGGCTTCGTGAAGGTGATGGATCATGTCCGTGCCAAGGGGATGGTTCCCGGACTCTGGCTCGAGATGGAAGTGGTCGGCATCACCTCGCCCGTGGCAAAAAAATTTCCCGATGCCTGGTTCTTCCAGCGGGACGGTCGCCGCGTGATCGACCACGGCCGCTACCAGCTCGACTACCGCAATCCCGAGGTTCGCAAACATGCAGACGGTATTCTGGATCGCGTGATCCGCGACTATGGGGTCGGCTACATCAAAAACGATTACAACATCAACGCCGGGCCCGGCACCGATTTCAAGGCCGATGCTCTCGGCGACGGCCTGCTGGAGCACAACCGCGCCTTCCTTGCCTGGATGGATTCGGTGATGGAGCGTCATCCCGGCCTCGTGGTCGAGAACTGCGCCAGCGGCGGCATGCGGATGGATTACGCCTCGCTCAGCCACCACAGCATCCAGTCCACCAGCGACCAGACCGATTACCGCCTCACCGGCATCATCGCCGCAGCCTCGGCCTCGGCAGTCACCCCCGAGCAGGCCGCCGTCTGGAGCTACCCGCTCAAGGATGCCGGCGAGGAGGAGACCATCTTCAACATGGTCAACTCGCTGCTCCTGCGCATCCACCAGAGCGGACGCATCCATGAGATCGCCCCCCGCAGCCTGGCGCTGGTGAAGGAGGGGATCGCTTATTACAAAACCATCCGCAAACTCATCCGGCGCGGGCAACCGGTCTGGCCGCTCGGCCTCGCGCGCTTCGGCGCACCGTGGGCGAGCTTCGGCATCGTCTCGGGCAAGACCACGCTCCTCGCCGTCTGGCGCTTCGCAGGCAAGGAACGCACAATCGACATCCCGCTGCCCGAGCTTCGAGGTAAGAAGCCTCAAATCAGCGTCGGATTCCCGGCCAAGGCCTCGCCGTTTTGGAAATGGAATGACAAATCCGGTCTCCTGAGCGTGACCCTCGCCAAGGAACACACCGCCCGCCTGCTGCAGATCGAAACGCGATGAATTTCAACCCGAATCCAGTGAAATTAACCACAGAGGACACGGAGAGCACAGAGGGTGAATTAATTACATCGAATCACGGCGGATCGTTTTGTCCAAGCACCCCTTTCAGAAACCGATCCTGTGAATTGACTCGCTTTGCTCGCCCAGTGGGCTGCCGTTGGCAGTCTTTCTCCGCTGCGCTCCGATTCTGTTTATCCTGTCCTCCTGTCTAAAAATCCATTTTCAGGTTCAACCGACCTGACAGTCCTTATGAAATATTATCCCGTTCAATACGACACCAGCTACCTCGACGGCGAAGGAGTTCGCCCGCTCAAAGCCATCACACCAATGCCCGACCTCGATCAGGCCGTGGCCATCACCGATGAGTTTCTCGGCAACCACTGGAAGAAGATGGTTCGCAATCCGGTCGGCGGATTGAAACGGCACTATGTCGTTCCCGGAGCCATTTACGAGAACCTCTGGGACTGGGACAGCATCTTCATCGCCTGCGCGATGCCGGAGGAATCGCTGCCCTGCGGCCAGGGATCTATCCTGAATCTCCTCGACGGAGTCCGCGAGGATGGGCGCCCGCCCAAGATGGCTTCACCCGACGGCCAGTTCCAATACCTGAGCCATCCTTATCCCCTCCAGGCGCAGTTCTGCTTCCTCATCGCGGAGAGAATGGGCGGTTTCCAATGGGTCGAGCCATATTGGGACAAGCTGCTCGCCGTGCGGAACTGGTATGAGCGGGAGACCGTGGCCCCCGATGGCAAATACATCTGGCTCGGCTTCCAAGGCAACGGCATCGACAACAATCCATCCGTTTACGGACGCCCGCCACGGTCCAGCGCCGGCATCGACCTCGCCTGCTGGCACTACCGCGACCTGCGTGCCATGGCCGCATTGGCCAAGAAACTCAACAAGCCGGGGGCGGGGGAATTCAGCGAACGCGCGGATGCCTTGGGACGCGTCGTGAGCGACCGCTACTGGGACCAGATGGATGGTTTCTTTTACAACATCGATTGCCTTGCCGATGCCAGCGAGACCTCTCTCCAGGGGATTACTTGGGAAACCTTCGTGAAATTCCGCAACTGGGCTTCCTTCTTCCCGCTCTGGGCGCGACTCGCCACACCGGAGCAGGCACTGGCCCTGCGCAACCGGCTCATGGATGCCTCCGAGTTTCTCTCCGATGTCGGCGTGCGCTCCCACAGCGCCCGCGATCCCATCTACAACAACAATCCGAGCGGCAACCCCTCCAATTGGCAGGGCCCCGTATGGGGGCTGAGCACTTTCCTGAGCGCCTATTTGCTCAACGACAATGGATACCGCGAGGAAGCTGACGAAGTCGCCTCACGACTGATCAGAGTCTTTGCCGCCGACATCACCACCAACGGTTGCCTGCACGAGTTCTACCATGGCGACACTGGGCAACCGCTCCTCAAACCAGGCTTCCTCAGCTGGAATGTCATGGCGCTCGGCCTGATGGACAACCTCAAGCGAAACATCGACCCGACCACCGGATCGCTGCTCGGTTAACCTGCATATCAAATCTTCCTTCCCCAATACGCACAACTTCCATTCCGGTCATCAGGTCCTCATATGAAACAGCACCGTTCACACTTTCTCAGTTCTCTTGGCTCGCTCGCTCTTGCCTGCCTTTGCCTGCCCCCTGCGATCGCCGAAGTTCTGTCTCCCGGGATAGAGCGTGATGGTGACGGGCTGCCCGTGATCGCCAGCGCGGGAAAACCCCTCAACATCCTGGGCGGGCGATGGGGTTTCTGGGGAGGGTATGTGGATAATGTTTATGACAAACTGGGCTTGGACTTGGTTGAAGTGAGCCTGAATGTTGGAGCCCATTCGCCGCGGGTTGGCTATTTTACTCCTGTGGTTTATATGCCTCCGTTCTGGACTGGGCCGGGTCAATACAACCGGGGCTCGATTATGCCAGTGCTGGCCCGCGCGGCTGAGGCCAACCCCAAGGCCAAATTTCTCGTGGGCCTGACTGTGGAAAATTATCCCGAAATGGGATTTGCAGATCCAGAGCGGGACCTCAGCGGGCCGGTTGGCGGTTTAATGAAGGTTTTGCCCGACGCAAAGCCATCCGACGATGTCATCCGAAACGATGCTGGGCAGTCTCTGATTCGCACCGGTCATTTTCAGGAGTTTCGTGACGGCCCGCCGCAACCCGGCGCTGGAAAGCCAGAGCAGTATGGGATCTCCTACATGTCGGAACGATTCCGGAAGGAGGCGGCCGATGCTGTCCGCGAAGTCGTCCGCGAAGTGGAGGCCAGCCCGTATGCGGACCGAGTGGTCGGATACTCGCTTCTCGGAGGGCAGGACATCCAGCTTTACTCCTGGTCGCCGCCAGACGGGGTGCTGGCCGCCAATCCCTCCAAATGGGGCGACTACTCGCCCGTTGCGCGGGCTGCATTCCGAAAATGGGCGGCGGCTCGCTATCGCGGCGATGTGACAACTCTCAATCAGGCTTGGGGCACCCAGTTTACCTCCTTTGATGAAGTAGCTCCGCCACCTGCGGCTGAGCTCTGTGGCGGCGAGGGTTTCCACAATCCCGTCAGCGAGCGGAGGTCGTATGACTTCAAGCGGTTTCTCGCCGAAGGACGCGCCGATTACATTGAGGGACTTGCCCTCGCCGTCAAGGAGTCGCTCTCGCGGCCTTTGCTGGTGGCGGCGTGGGGCGTAGGGGATGGCGGTCACCGTCGCGACAATACCGTGGTTTCACGCCTGCTGCGGTCACCACACATCGACGCCTACTTCCATCAACCTGGCTACGGAGTGCGAATCCCGCCCGCCGTGGGTGGCATGAACGCCCTGCTCGACTCCTACACGGTCAACGGGAAAATTTTCCTCGCCGACATGGATCATCGCCTTTGGACGGGGCGTCCGAAGGGGGCTACCACTGCCGGGTTAGGAGTGAGCTACAACGACGACAGCGTTGGCCGCGCAAAGGACATGGCCATGCAGCGCGACATGTGGCGACGCGAATTCGCTCGCCTGTGGGCGGCTGGGAACAATGGTGCCACGCTCATGAATTTCGGTCCCACGCAGGAATGGGATGACCCCGAGATGCGCGAGGAGATCGCACGAATCAAAAAATTCGGCGACGAGCGCGTTGCCAGCGCAGAGAAGCCGCCAGAGAAAAGCTTTATCGCATCCGCCTGGGACAGCATCAAGCAGGCCCTAAACATCACGAGAAAAGCACCCAAACCACCGGTTCCAGAAGTTGCATTTGTCTTCGACGAGGACTCTGTCGATTGGGCGCGCTCGGCTTTGCCGCAGTTCCACATGGGAGGAATGATTGAGCAATGGAACGAGGCGCATGCTTCGGGCGTTCCGGTGCGCTATTACTACGCCGCCGATTTGCGGCAGGGGCTCGTGCTGCCCGCCAAGCTCGTGGTGCTACAGAACCTGCTGGACATCAACGAAGCGACAGGCGCGCGCATCAAGGCGCTTCGCGAAGCGGGCGCAACGATCGTCGTGCTCCAAGGCACCGGGCATGTTCAACTCCGCACCGGGCGCGAGGCCTTTGTGGATGATGTGCTCGGGTTGAAGTTGCGGCCTCTCGAAGCTGCGACCAGTGGGGTGCAGAAGGGGCCCCTTGATACCAAGCATCCGCTGCTTGCCGGCGACCGCTGGAACAAGCCTGCACAAAATTGGAATGCCGAGCGCATCAAGGAAATCGCAGGTTTTTCGCTGGCCGTTGACGATCCCTCAGCCACGGTGCTGGCGCGTTATCCCGCCTCCGGCAAAGTCGCTGCTGCGGCGATCCGCCCCGCATCGGGAGGCCAAGTTGTTTTCGTGGGGGCTTACAACCTCTCGCGACAGGCAATCAGCCGTCTCGCTGCATCGGCTGGGGCTTGGCGTATGACTTCGCCGGGCAACGCCATTGTGGCGGCGGATGATTTTGTCGTGGTGCAATCGACGGTTGGAGGCAAGGTGGAATTGGATCTGCGAACCCCGGCGGCCCTGAGGGAAATGCAGCCCGGAACGGTGGTGTCGCCATCTGCCTCGGAGCACACTCTCGAGCTGGAAAAAGACCGCGTCTATTTCCTGCAAACCGAGCGAGATTGATTATCTCCTCATTCTCCAAAATTCAGTCGCCGATTTTTTAATCAACTGATTCCCAGGTTCCCGGGGAAAGCACGAGCTTTGGAGAGGTAGGTATGCCGTGGTCGTTGCGCAGCATGTGCGCAGTGATTAAATCTACCGCATTCGAAGCCAGTTGTGCGAAGTCCTGATTCACCCCCATGAATTCCAAGTCCGGCTTTTCATCAATCCAATTAAGCGTTGCCAGTTTGATCCTTTTGCTGAGCGGGGTGGAAATGGATTTGAGCCAGTCGCGCAGTTGCGAACAATCGAGCGAAAGAATCACTTCCGGTTCGGTTTCCTTGATCCATGCTTTGAAATCCTGTTTCGACAGGTTTTTCTTCAGGAGAAGGAGCGGCATGGCTTCGTTCAACCCCAAGGGGTGTTGCACGAGAAAACTGGCCTCATAGCGGTGATCCAGGCGTTCCGCGAGAAGTCCGTCCAACTGTAAACCAATGCGCTGATAGCCGAGGGCGGCTAATTCGCGGACTGCAGTCGTCATGCCGTCGTAATGTGAATGCTGCACCTTATGAAACGGCGGGGCCAAATGTCCTTCGCAAAGCATCACGGTGCAGAGACGATCCCATGACAGGTCGATCTCCATGTGGGCATGGTGGGAAAGCAGTCCTACGATAACTCCTTCGATTCCTCGTGCGGCAATAATCTTGTCCACTCGCCGTTGAGTCATCCCTGAGTCTGTGAGCCAGAAATGTTCGATGGAAAACCCCAATTCCCGGGCACGCCTCTCTGCGCCAGCCGCCATCAGTTTCAGGTATGGGTTTGTGGCCACCTCATGACGCGTCGCATCCGGCCATAAAAACGCAATCGTCTCAGTGATCGGTTGCGATTTATACGACTTCAAATGCTGCATCAACCGAGTGACCTGCGGATCGGGAACATACCCGAGTTCTTTTGCCGCAGCTAAAACCGCCTCTCTTGTTTCGCTGGCCACCTTCCGCTGGTTTCTGAGAACCCGCGACACCGTCATTTTCGACACACTTGCCGCGAGAGCGATGTCATTGAGGGATGGTCGGGGCATTTTGTTAGCGTAACATTTATTGCTTTTATCTCAAGGCCACAAGTCGAAAACCTCTGCTGCCCAACTTGTCAAAATCGTCACATTCCATCTTTTGACCTGGCGCGTGTGGTTACCAACGATCGCCTCCATGTCCCGGCCTGAGAGTCCTCTGCACCAACCCCACGACAAGCTGGTTAAATCGACCTTTTCAGACCCCGACAACGCCCGGGCCTTTCTGGAATGCCATCTCCCGCGCAAGCTCGCCCGCCGCATCGATTGGAACTCGCTGACCCTTGTGAGCGGCAGTTTCATCGACCCCGAGTTTGCCGCCACCTCGAGTGACCTTCTCTTCACCGTAAAAATAGACGGCCAACCCGCCTTTCTCTACATTCTCTTCGAGCACCAGAATCAGGAAGACCCCTTCATCGGCCTGCGCCTGCTCACCTACATGGTCCGCATCTGGAACGACCATCTCCGCAACAATCCCGGCGCCACGAAACTCCCGCCCATCCTGCCGCTCGTCCTTGCGCAGGACAACAAACCCTGGAAAAGCTCCACCCGCTTCGCCGACTTGATCGACATTCCGGAAGGTGCAGGGGAGATGAAAAAACACATCCCCGACTTCGAATTCCAGCTCGTGGAGTTGTTCCGAATGCCGTTCGAAAAAATCCTCGGCACGCCGATGGGTATTCTCACCCTGCGCGCTTTGAAAGCGGAGAAACTCCAAGCTCTGCTGGACGACACGGTCTGGGACGAATCGTTGCTGATCCAGTTGCCATCGGCGTCCTTCGAGATGCTAATGCGCTACATCCTGGACCGAGACCTTGACAAGCCCGCCTTTCGCAGGAGACTAAAAACACTACGCAACCCGAAACTCAGTAAAAACGCCATGTCACTCGCAGAACAATTCCGCCAAGAAGGTCGCGAAGAAACGCGTTCACTCGCCGAACAATTCCGCCAAGAAGGCATCCGTAAAGGGCGTCAGGAAGGCCACCAAGAAGGTCTGATCTTTTCGAAGCAACAAGACATCCTCGAAGCGCTGGAAATCCGGTTCCAGAGAGTGCCAGAGGGTCTGCGTGAGGAAATAGAGACAATCATCGACACCAAAAAACTCACCCACCTGCACCGCGCCGCTATCACCAGCGCCGACATCGAATCCTTCGCGGTTGAGCTTTAAGCTCCGCGCGGCAGCGCGCAAATCCTTGGAGGGTCAACCTCCGGCTTGACCCAAGACTGGAAAGCTCCGCCACCACGCCGCGCGTTCCCATAACTCCGCGCGCCGCCACCTCATCGACATCCTTACGCCGCCCTGCAGCTGAAACTTGGGTCATGCGAGGACGATGACCCCTCCCAAGATACCAAAACGCGCTGCCGCGCGGGTTTGTAGCGGCTGTCTATGACTGCCGAATCGGACCCCCCGGCGCTCACAGAGACGCCGCCACAGCAATCGCGCGGCAGCGCGCAGCCAGACCTGTCACGCCGGAGTCGCGAAGCGCGTAGGCGGATCACCCCCAAAAAATGATTCTGTCATCCATCATTCTGTCGAACCTCCCAGCCGCTCGCAGAGTCGTTCTCAGAGTCCTCACTACTCGAAAACACACGCCGGTTTCCCGTTTTTCCAAAAAATGTCCGTTTTTTTAAACAGATGTCCGTTTCTTATAACTCATTTCACTGGATTTGACTCAAGGCCAAGCGAAAATTGATCCCATGAATCCCCAGTCGTTCGCAAAATCCCCGGGACATTTCCTTTCCAACCAAAGCACGCGCATCCTTTGCTGGTGGGCCTCGCTAGGCTTTTTGCTTGCCTGCCCTTTCGCTCATGCCGGCACGACTTGGGACGGCGGTGGTGGAAACACCAACATCAACACCGCGGCCAACTGGGATTCTGACGCTCTTCCTATATCACTCACCGATGGCACGCAGACTCTCACCTTCGGCACTGGTGGCAGCACGGCGACGATCAATACGGATGTCAATGCCTTGGGCCTTGTGATTAACCGTGACGCAAACTTTACGATTGCAGACGGCGGCGGGAACCTGACCGTCGGCACGGGCGGCATCACGGTCACTCTCCCCAATACCACGGCCCGCACTCACACTATCAGCGAAAACAATCTCATCCTTGGCGGCAACCAAACCTGGTCTGTCACCAATAACACAGGCACCGCCACCCTCAATGTGTCCAGTGCGATCTCCGATGGATCCTCGACCTTTGGCATTTCCAAAAATGGCACGGGCGTGCTCGCCCTTTCGGGAGCCAACACCTACGACGGTGCCACCACCATCAACGCCGGCACTCTAACAATCAGCAACAATACCGCCCTCGGCAGCACGGTGGGTGGGACCACTATCGCATCGGGGGCGTCCCTAAACCTGCAGGGCAACATCACGGTCGGCGCAGAGGCTCTCGCTCACAATGGCGGAACCTCTGGTTTCCTCCGCAATGTCAGTGGCAACAATACTTGGAATGGCGACATCACCGTTGGGGCAGGGAACAGCCGTATTGAAAGTGCTGCTGGCCTGCTGACCATTGGTGGCAATATCACGATGACTTCAACTCCGATCTTCCAAGGTGCGGGGATTATAAGCATCACCGGTGTCGTTAGCGGTTCATCTACTTTATCTTTGGGTGCCGGCATGACGGGCGTGGTCACCTTGTCTGGAAACAATACCTACACTCTTGGCACAATGGTCAGTGCCGGCACGCTTTCCGTGAGCTCGATGAATAACCAAAACACGAGTGGAGTCTTTGGCAACAACACTGCGCAGATATACCTAGGAGGTAACACTACCAACGGCACCCTGCAATACACCGGCGCCGGGGGCACAACCAACCGCAGGATACGAGTCGGAGGGGTGAATGCTGTGACCGAGACCGGCAACGCCATCATTCGAAACGATGGCAGCGGCGCGATGGTCTTCAGTAATGCGGCATTCAACCAAGCCACTGGCAGCACGACCGCAAACCGCACTCTCACGCTCGGAGGCACCAATACCGACCTCAACACCATTCAAGGGGCTATCGTAGATAACACGGCCTCCACCGGTCTTGTTGGCCTCATCAAGGCTGACGCCGGCACCTGGGTGCTCGCTGGTGCTAATACCTACAGCGGCGCCACGAGCATTAACAACGGCACCTTGGTTTTCCGGAACACCTCAGCCAGAAGCGCAAACACGGCTGTCACAGTAGCCGGCACAGGCGTTGTCGGCCTCGGCGTGGGCGCTGGATCGGGCGACTACAGCGATGCCAATGTGGCGGCCCTTTTCAACTCCACTCTCACCGGTTTCACTTTAAATGCCGCCTCAGGGGTCGCTCTCGACACAACCGC
>JBIIUB010000092.1:0-11409 GCA_044340205.1 Terrimicrobiaceae bacterium | reverse complement strand
AAAGAAGGAACCAAAGACGGTGAGAAAAAATCCCTCACTGTTGAAGTTGCCCTCTAAGAAATTTTAGAAAATTTCCTTCCAACGAAAGGCGCGGGTGGTTCTCGGACCACCCGCGTTTTTGTTTATCCAGCTGTAGACGACACTCGCGCCGCAACCTCATCGATAAGCGAACGCCGCTTTGCGGCTGAGGCTTGGGTCAGGCGAGGACGCTGACCCTCCCAGATTCAAGATCCGCGCGGCAGCGCGTCGACTTTTGGAGGGTCAACCTTTGCCTTGCTCGCGCCCCTGCTCGCTGCGCCCTTCGGGCCATCTGCGATGTGCTTCCTCCGCCGCGCCCGGGGCTTCGGTTGGCTTGACCCAAAATTGAACCGATTCGCCAGCACGCCGTCCCGTTCCCATAACGACGCGCTTGAGAGGGGGGAACGGTCGTCTCGACCGTGAAAGACACCTGCTTCGCAACCTCAGCGACCACCGAACGCCGCTTCGCGGCTGAAAAATGGGTCAGGCGAGGACGCTGACCCTCCCGGTTTTACGATTCGCGCGGCAGCGCGCCTCGCTCAAAAAATGATTTTGCCAAACCTTCCCGGATTTACGCCGTTGCCTTGTCGAGGGCGTGGTAGGCGGCGCCGAGGAGGGCGGCTTGGTCGTTCAGGATGACCAGCACGGGCATGTTCTCCATCACGGAGGAAAGGCGGCCTTTGTCGTTAAAGGCGTGGAGGAAGGCGACGCTTTGGATGTGGCTCAGGAGTTTGGCCGGGATGCCGCCGCCGAGGAAGACTCCTCCGGTGGACATCGTTTTCAGCGCCATGTTTGAGGCTTCGGCGCCGAGGCAGTTGACGAAGATGTCGATGGTTTTGGCGCACATCGTGCATTCGCCCGAGTTGGCATACTTGGAGATGACCACGCCTGCGTCGGTGTTTTTCATTTCCTCGGCGACGGCAGGGAGTTCCACGCCACGGCCTGTGTCGCGGAGGAATTTGTAGATGTTTTCGATGCCCATGCCGGAGGCGACACGCTCGGCGCTGACATGGCCGAATTGCTTGATGAGGTATTGCAGGAGGGCGATTTCGAGTTCGTTCCTCGGCGCAAAGTCGGCATGGCCGCCCTCGCAGGCCCAGACATGGTGTTTTCGGCCGTCCCAGTAAAGCCCCGCCTGGCCCAGGCCGGTGCCGGGTGAGACAACGCAGCGGTTGCCTTTGGAGTTGGGAGAGCCTTTTTGGACGACGGCGAAGTCGCTCGCCTTGAGGTGCGCGATCCCGTGAGCATTGGCTTCGAGGTCGTTCAGCACCATCACATGGGGGATTCCAAATTCCCCGGCGATCTCGGCGGCATCGACTCCCCAGGTGAGATTGGTCGGCTTGGCGCGTCCCTCGCTCACGACTCCTGGAATGCCGAACCCCGCTGCCAGCACAGGTGGCGCGTCATGTCCCAGAAACTCGCGGATCATAGCGTTCAGGCCTGGATAGCCTGTGCTCGGGAAGCGTTGTTCCCGCAGGATGGAGAGGGAATTTCCCGCGACGCCGAAGAGGGCGAGGTTGGTCTTCGTGCCGCCGATGTCGCCAGCTAGGATGAGGTGCTGCTGGGTTGGCATTATTTTTGAAGCTGGTAGTGGTGCCAGGAGTGGCCGAATTTTTCGATGAGGCGGTCCGAAGCTTCTGGCCCCCATGTGCCGGCGGAGTAGTTCGGGAAGTCTCGCGGGTGCAGGGCTTGCCAGACATCCAGGATGGGATTCACGATGCGCCAGGAGGCATCCACGCTGTCGTAGCGGTGGAAAAGCGTCATGTCGCCGATCATGCAATCGTAGAGAAGCGTCTCGTAGCCTGTGGCGGCGGTGGATTCGCCGAATTCCTTGTAGCTGAAATCGAGCGGCACATTGGCGATCGAGATGCCGGGCCCGGGGCGCTTGGCGTGGATATCCATCGTGATGCCTTCATCGGGCTGCACATGGATGACGAGGCGGTTTGGCATGATGTTTTCCTCGACGCCTTTTCCAAAGAGGAGGAGAGGGGTGCGCTTGAAGCCGATCACGATCTGCGTCGTGCGGGCGGCGAGGCGCTTGCCGCTGCGGATGAAGAATGGCACATCGGCCCAGCGCCAGTTGTCCACCTCGAGCTTCATCGCCACGAAGGTCTCTGTGTTTGACTGGGGATTCACATCTGGTTCGGTGCGGTAGGCGGGGACATTTTTTCCGCCGATGATGCCGGCGCCGTATTGGCCGCGGACCGTGTTGGCGAGGACTTCCTCGGGCTCCATCGGGCGGATGGCCTCGAGCACTTTCACCTTTTCATTGCGCACGCTGTCGCCGGAGATCGAGGTGGGTGGCTCCATGGCCACGAGCGAGAGCACGGAGAGGATGTGGTTTTGAACCATGTCGCGCGTCACACCGGAGTGGTCGTAGTAGCCGCCGCGCAGCTCCACGCCGAGCTCCTCGGCGACGGTGATCTGCACATAGTCGATGTAGCGGCGGTTCCAGATCGGCTCGAAGACGCTGTTTCCAAAACGGAAGACCATGATGTTTTGCACGGTTTCTTTGCCGAGGTAGTGGTCGATGCGGTAAATCTGCGACTCGGCGACATGCTTGGTGAGGTCTGCATTCAGGTCGCGGGCGCTTTGCAGGTCGTGGCCGAAGGGTTTTTCAATAATGACGCGGCGCCAGGCGTCGGGCTTCTCTTGGGTGAGGCGGGCATTTCCAAGTTGCTCGACGACTTTGCCGAAGAAGGTCGGAGCGATGGCGAGGTAGAAAAGAACATTGCCAGGCAGGTTCCAGGTTTTTTGGACTTCTGCGATCTTCGCACCCAGATGTTGGAAGGTCTCGGGATTGTTGAAGTCGCCGGAAATGTAATAGCTGCGCTTGGAAAAGTCGTCCCACTCGGCGGGGTCCACTGGACGGGTGGCAAATTGCTGGATGTCCGAGGTGATCTGCGTCCGGAAAAGCTCGTCGTTGCTGTCGCTCACCGCCACGCCGATCACGGCGAAATTTGCCGGGAGGAGCTTGAGGGCTTTGAGATTGTAGAGCGCAGGCAGGAGCTTGCGTTTCGTGAGGTCGCCAGAGGCGCCGAAGATGACGATGGTGCAGGGGTCGCCGGGGCATTCATGGCCGGTCAAAGGTTTGGTGGACATACGCAATCACCCGTATCGGAGGAACCTCCGCTCGACAAGACATCCGTGCAATTGGGCTGTAGCGGCGGTCTGCGACCGCCGATCGGCGCCGCTACAAATTAACTCGGTTCGCAATCCGCCGCGCTGGCGAGCCACTCGGCGTTGGCTTTTTCCAAGGCGTCACCCACATTGGCGAGTTCGCGATTGATGCGCATCGCAAGGGCTGGGTCGTCATGGGTGGCTTTGTCTTCCATTCTGGCCGTGAGTTCCCTCTGACGGGCTTCGAGTGTTTGGATTTCGGTCTCGAGTTCCGCTACCCGCCGTTCGAGGGCTCGGCGCTGGGCGGCCTCGGCTTTACGGGCTTCGGCTTCAGCGCGGCGCTGGGCTTTGATTTCCTTAAGCCCCATTTTGGGCTGCGCGGAGGCTTGGGCTGCGGTGTCCTCGGGTTGGAAATTGCCGAGTGAGGCGACCGTGCCCGCTCTCACACTGCCGCCCGCGCGGGACTTCTCGCGGAAGTAATCGTAATCTCCCGCATACGGCGTGAGCTTGCCTGCCTGCACATGGGTGACCGATGTCGCAATGGCTCGAATGAAATGCACATCGTGGCTGACGAAATAGATCGTGCCCTCGTAGGGCTGAAGCGCCCGGATGAGCGCATCGATGCTCGGCATGTCGAGGTGTGTCGTGGGCTCGTCGAGCAGCAGGAAATTGGGTGGGTCCAAGAGCAACTTCACCAGCGCCACGCGGCTTTTTTCTCCACCGCTGAGCACGCCAATCGGCTTGAAGACATCATCTCCGCGAAACAAAAACGCGCCGAGCACAGTGCGGGCGGCTTGTTCGGGGACTGGACGGGCGATGGACTGCACCTCGTCGAGCACAGAGCGTTTGGTGTTGAGCCCCTCGGTGCGGTGCTGCGCGAAGTAGCCGATGCTGCAGTTGTGGCCCAGTGTGCGCGTGCCGGCCTGAAGTTCCAATTGGCCCGCGAGGATTTTCAACAAAGTGGACTTGCCTGCGCCGTTCGGCCCGACCAGCACGGTGCGCTGGCCTTTTTCGACTTCCAGATTCAGATCCTCGTAGATCACTTTCTCGCCATAGGCTTGGCGTATGCCCTCAAGGGTAATCACGCGCTGGCCGCCCCGGGGAGGCTGTGGAAAACGGAAATTCACCGTCGGCTCATCCGATTCCGGCGCTTCGATGCGCTCCATGCGGGCGAGTTGCTTGATACGGTCCTGCGCCTGTGCCGCCTTGCTGGCCTTGGCGCGGAAGCGATTGATGAAATCCTCCAGGTGCGCGATTTCCTTTTGCTGGTTGCGGTAGGCGGCGAGTTGCTGCTCGTCGCGGGCCTTTTTCTGATCCAGGCAGGCGTCGTAGTTTCCGTGATAACGGATGAGTTTGCGGTGCCGGATTTCCACAATGCCACGGCAGATGAGATTCAGAAATTCGCGGTCGTGAGAAATCGTCAGGATCGCGCCGGGATAGCCCACCAGATGGTTTTGAAACCAGCCGAGTGTTTCAAGATCCAGATGGTTCGTCGGCTCGTCCAGCAAAAGCAAATCCGGCTCCTCGACCAACAACCGCGCGAGATGCGCCCGCATGATCCACCCGCCGCTCAGCTCCCGCAGCGGACGATGGAAATCCCCCTCGCGAAATGCCAATCCCGCCAAAATCCGCTTCGCCATGGCCTCCGCCCGGCCATCCGCCTCGTGGCCCGCAGCCAATTCCATCACCGTATCGTCACTCACCGCCGCCGTCTCCTGTGGGAGGAAACCCACACGCGTCCCCCGCTGCAGCGTCACCTGCCCCTCGTCCGGTTCGTCATGCCGTAGCAGCAGCGAGAAAAGCGTCGATTTGCCAGCGCCATTCGGACCAATAAGCCCGATACGATCGCCCGCGTTCACCTGCAGCGCCGCATCCTCGAAAAGAACCCGCCCGCCAAAAGATTTGGTCACCTGTGAAAGAGTCAGCATCCGTTTTTAGAAAAGCCCAGCAAGGTGGCGAAGCGAACCCCTGCCGTCCAACGCAAATTTAAAAATTCCAATCCAAAACTATGAAATAATCAGAGCACATTTTCGGAGAGGCTTCCCTCAATATGCAGGAATTTTAGATGTCTTCTCTTTTTTAAAAGTTTAATCCTGTGTAGGTGTTTGTCTTTCGACGATGCGATTTCTTCTCACACATCCCAATTTTCCTTCGCAACTCCGCTCTGTAGCCCAAGTGCTGGCGGCGAACCCCAATAATGAGGTCCGGTTCCTGACCAATACCCACAACGGGGAGATCGCGGGCGTCAAAAAGATCATTTACAAACCTAAGCGCGATCCAGCGCCTCAGACGCATCATTATCTGCGCGGCTACGAGCAGGCGATTTTGCATGGGCAGGCAGCTTATATGGCTTGTATGGAAGCCAAAAATCAAGGCTTCGTGCCGGATTTGATTTTTGGTCATGCGGGGTGGGGGCCGACGCTGTTTTTAAAGGATGCTTTTCCGCGCACGCCAATGGGGCTGAATTTTGAATGGTTCTACCACGCCCATGGGACGGATTGCGATTTTGATCCGGCGGATCCGATCAATGCTGATGACGAGGCTCGGATTCGCACGAAGAATGCGACGCTGCTGGCAGATTTGGCGGCGTGTGATGGAGGCGTCTGCGCGACGCGTTTCCAGTATGAGCAATTTCCTGTGCACCTCCGCTCGAATCTCGTGATCGGGCATGAGGGCATCGATACGAATTTCTTCAAGCCGAATCCGGGTGGAAAATTGGTTCTGGCGAATGGCAAGCTCGACCTCTCCGGGGTGGATGAAATTGTGACTTACGCCACCCGCGGCATGGAGCCGTATCGGGGCTTCCCGCAGTTCATCGAGGCGGCGCACCTGCTTCAGAAAGCCAGGCCAAATGCGCATGTGGTGATCGCGGGTGACAACCGTGTCGCTTACGGGAAGCAGGCTCCAAACGGGAAGACATGGAAAGATCTCTACATGGAAAAATTCCCGCTCGATCCGGCGCGCACGCATTTTGTGGGGTCGCTGCCCTACGGGGAGTATGTGAAACTCCTGCAATGCACGAAGGCGCACATCTACCTAACTCGGCCCTTTGTGCTTTCCTGGTCGATGCTAGAGGCGATGTCCTGTGGCGCGCTGGTTGTGGGCTCGAATACCCCGCCGGTGCAGGAGGTGATCACGGATGGTATCAATGGGCTCATGGTGGACTTTTTCAAGCCGGACCAACTTGCCGCCGCGCTCGACCGCGTGCTGGCGAAGCCTCGCGAGTTTGACCAGATGCGGGAAAAAGCCCGCCAGACCGTTGTTGCAAAATATGACATGACATCCTGCCTGCGCCAAAAACTGGCTTGGCTATCCGGCCTGATGAATGCCCGGAGGTAGAATTGACCGCAGATTGCACAGAGCCCCAATAGTTTTGAGGATCAGAGATGAAAGTTTTTGAAACTGTGTGCCCCAGTTTTCCCTCCGAGTCCTCCGTGTTCTCCGTGTTCTCCGTGTTCTCCGTGTTCTCCGTGTTCTCCGTGTTCTCCGTGTTCTCCGTGGTTAAAATAAGATGAAAGTTCTCGTCACCATTCCGCATTTTCACAATCCGAAGGGTGGGGGGGCTTATGGATCCACCGGCTCGGAGAGCGGGCGGCGGGCGGAGGCACTTTCGCGGAGTATTGCCGGGCTGCATGAGAGTCTCGGGCCGCGTCAGGCTTTTCTTTACTGCTTGCATGAGCCTGTTCCGGGGCGCGGGAATGGAAGGCTTTTGAAGGTGAACAACCAGGCGGTGGATGCCCTGGATATTGCCGTTTGCACGGTGGGCGACTCGCATTTGATCAATAGCCTCTCAGTGCCGCGCGCCATGTTTCATCATCAACCGGTGAAGTCCGATCCCATGATGATCGGCTTTGCGTGTCAGCAGGTGCTCAAGGCGCACCTGGGCAAATATGATTTCTTCTGCTATCTCGAGGACGACTTGTTGATCCAGGATCCGCTTTTTCTGAGGAAGCTTGAGTGGTTCGCGCGCACATTCGGCGATGAGGTGCTCTTGCTACCGCACCGATACGAGATTTCCTCCAAGGAGGCGCTCCACAAGCTCTACATCGATGGTCCCGTGCAGCCGGATTTCACGGCAAAGTGGCAGGATGTGAACGATCGCCGAATGCTGACCGCCGAGTTTCTTGGCCGCGAAATTTCCTTCGAGCGTTGGTCGAATCCGCACTCGGGCTGTTTTTTTCTGAGTGCCGCGCAAATGGCCCGCTGGGCGGAGTCGCCAACCTTTGGCGATGGCAATTGCAGCTTTGCCGGTCCGCTCGAGAGTGCCGCCTCGCTGGGAGTCATGCAAAATTTCCGCATCCACAAACCCGCCGCGCCGCATGCCGGTTTCCTCGAACTCCAGCATCTGCACAACCGCTACCTCGGCGAGGCATTGAAGACCCCCCTGAACAAGGCATAGGCTGGACACCTTATTTTGAAAGAAGACATGGACAGAGCGGACGGAACCACGATCGACTCGGCGGAGCTTGGCTCCTACAGGCTCTGGAAGGCTCTTCTGAGGGCGCGTCTGTTGGACGAGGCGAGTGCTGGATTTGCTCCCGAGGCCGAAGAGGTGGAGTCCGCCTGGCAGGGGTTTTGCAAAAAGTTCCAAGTCGACCCGGTGACCTCACTCCCGGTGCCTCCGGATTATATTGGATGTCCGCCGGAGCGCTTGAAATCCGCCATCGAACGCGAGTGTCGGATTTCGCTATGGAAGAAAAATCTCTTCGAACAACAGGCGGAGGAACACTTCGAGCGCCGCAAGCCCGCGTTGGACCGCATTGTTTATTCGTTGCTGCGTGTCAAGGAGGCTGGGTTGGCCCGCGAGTTGTGGTTTCGCATCAAAGAAGGCGAGGCCACCTTTGCCGATCTCGCGCCCTCCTACGCGAGCGGGAATGAAATTTACACGGCCGGTATAGTTGGTCCCGTCGCCCTCGGCGCGATGCATCCCGCGTTGGCGGGCGTGCTGAAGCCTGCGCGTGCCGGTGAACTGTTGAAGCCCTTCGCTGTTGCGGAGTGGTTTCTTGTCGCAAGGGTGGATCACCATTTGCCTGTGGAATTTGACGAAACAATGAAATCCCAAATGATCGAGGAGCTCTGCCATCAATGGCTGGAGGAACGCACCCATGGCCGACCAACCGCTTGATACCACAGCCGGCCAAGTAGCCGACCGCATTGCCGCAGGCGAGGGGCCTCTTTCCAAGGCACCCCGCGAGTGGCTCACACGCCTGGCCGCCGCAGGTCGACTCGCTCGCGCCACAATCGGGCAGGTGCTGATCACTCCTGCGAAATTGAGTGGGCATATCTTTATTGTGCTCGAGGGACGCGTCCGGGGGCTTGGCGTTCGGGCGGGCGACCCTCACCCCGAGTTGCTCCAAACGCTCGGGCCTGGTGGGATTGCGGGGCTGGCCACCTTCAACTCGGGTGCCGCTGTCGAGGCTGCCACGGCGGCGGTGGACTGCGTGTGCCTCATGGTCGAGACCGCCCCCTTCCGCGAGCTTCTCGGCGAGGCTCCGGAACTCCAAAAAAGCCTGGAAGCCACTGTCACGCCCGCCGAGTTGTTCAATCTCCTGTCGATGGATTTCACGCGGTGCGCCTTGGATATTTCGAAGGTGCCGGATCTGGTTCGTGCGGCTCTGCCAGAGGCTGTGCTGGAGATTGGAAATGCGGATGTCCGCGACGGCTTCATCTTTTGGATTGCTGAAGGTAATGGACGCGGAACGCGATGGACACCTGCCGATGGACCGCTTCGCCGTATCGGGATTCCCACCGGTGTTCTTGAGCGCAGCGAGATTCCGGATGTCCCCAAGGAGGCTGGCATTCCCTCGCCGCCTGCGTTGCCGCCGGCCGAGTCCTTGCTGGATCCGCTGATCGATTATCCCGTTCTCACAACGCAGAACGGGCCGCTCGAGGAGGTGATCGCCTGCTTCGGGATGTTGGCGAAATTTTTTGAGAAGGAATTTCCGAAGGAGGCCGCGCGTCGTGTTTTGTCGAACGAGGTTCCTGCCGACCGCAAACCCTCGCTGCACACATGCGGCAACATCGCCACCATGTCCGGCTTCGCCGCACAACTCGTCAAGCTCCCGTCCGCGAATCTGGGCCGTGTGGAGACTCCTGCGCTGCTTATGCTCGACGGCACGGTCTCCGTGCTTTTTCAAACCGGCGACAAAGGTGTTGTTCTTGCCAATCCCCGAACTGGCCTGGAGCGTCTGTCGGTGGATGATTTCTTGCCACGCCTTCCGGCGGAGGTCGAGTTGCTCTTGCTGCGGCCGCTTCCGAAGGAGGAGATGGGGAAATTCGGTTTCAAATGGTTCCTGCCTGCCATTCGCAAGCACAAGAAAGTGCTGATCGAGGTTTTCATCGCCTCGTTTTTTATTCAACTGCTCGGGCTGGCAAATCCGCTGCTCACACAGGTCATCATCGATAAGGTTCTAGTCCAAAATTCCATCGATACTCTGAATGTCCTGGGTGTGCTTTTTGTGCTGATCGCCATTGCCACGGTCGCACTCACAGCGGTTCGGACCTACTTGTTTGTGGATACCTCGAACCGGATCGACCTCGCCGTCGGTTCGCGGATCATGGACCACCTCTACAAACTCACGCTCGGCTATTTTCAGCGCCGTCCTGTGGGTGAGGTGTCTTCCCGTCTGCACGAGCTCGAGAACATCCGCCAATTCTTGACTGGAACCGCCCTGACAGTCGGCTTGGATGCCATTTTTTCCGTCGTCTACATGTGCATCATGTTTTTCTACGATGTGAAGCTGGCGATCGTCGCCTTGTTGGTGGTTCCATTCATGACCGGTGTCACGCTTCTGGGAGCCCCCATCCTGCAGGCGCAAATCCGACGCCGCTCCGAAGAAGGCGCGAAGTCCCAAGCCCACCTCATCGAAACACTCACCGGTGTCCAAACACTCAAGGCCGGCAACATAGAGCAACCTTCGCGCTGGGAGTGGCAAAAACGCTACGCCGGCTTTGTCAGTGCGGGTTTTCACGCCGTTCTCACATCTACCGCGATGAACTCGGCGACCACCCTGTTGAGCCGCTTGGGTGACCTTGCAGTGCTTTGGTATGGAGCGGTGCTTGTCATCAAGGGTGAGTTGACGCTCGGTCAGCTCATCGCCTTCCGGATTATCGCTGGCTATGTCACCACGCCGCTCATGCGCCTCGCGCAAAGTTGGCAGAACTTCCAAGAGGTCGCCCTCTCGGTCGAACGACTCGGAGATGTCATCGACAGCCCGCAAGAGCAGAAGAGCGAGGAGGCGAACAATATTCCAATGCCTGCCATCACCGGCAAAGTGGAGTTCGACAGCATCACCTTCGCCTATATCCCGGGCCAACAACCGCAGTTGCGAAATGTTTCCTTCGAGATCCCTGCGGGTTCATTCGTCGGCGTTGTCGGTAAGAGCGGATCTGGAAAATCCACCGTGCTGAAACTCATCCCGCGCCTCTACAATCCCGACGCGGGCCGCATTCTTGTGGATGACTACGAGATCGCCAAAGTCGAGCTTTACTCCCTGCGGCGCCAGATCGGAACGGTTCTTCAAGACAGTCTTCTCTTCAATTCTTCGGTGTTTTCAAACATCGCCATCGGTGATCCTGACGCCTCGCCGGATGATGTCATGCGCGCCGCGCGGGTTGCCGGAGCCCACGACTTCATCATGAGCCTCCCGCAAGGATACAACACCCAAGTCGGCGAGCAGGGGCGCGCTCTCTCAGGCGGCCAGCGCCAGCGCATCGCCATCGCCCGCGCGGTTCTCCAGCGGCCTCGCTTGTTGATCCTCGACGAGGCCACCAGTGCGCTGGACTCCGTCTCGGAGAATCTGGTCTGCCGCAATCTCGCCAAGGAATTCCAAGGCAAGACCGTCTTTTTCGTCACCCACCGTGTGCGCTCGGTGCAGCACGCCGACATCATTCTCGTTTTCGATCGCGGCATTCTTATCGAGCGCGGCCGCCATGAGGATTTGATGAAACTCAAAGGCCACTACCAATCGCTCTACACAGGAGGTCGCACGGACGAATGAACACGAAACCAAGCAAATTCATGGAAAAGGGCGGGAAGCTCTTTGAGCGCCTGATCAAGGCGGCTCCCGCATTGCGCCATGTGCTGAGGCCCGACTCCGACACGATGGTTCTGCGGCAAACGCATTTCTGGTCGCGTTCTATCATGTGGACCATCATCGGCACATTCATTGCAGCCGTGCTCTGGGCCTGCCTCGCGCCGATCGACGAGGTCGTCCACGCAACCGGCAAACTCGAGCCACGCGGCTCGGTGCGCGATGTGCAGGCCCCCGT
>JBIIUB010000158.1:0-2851 GCA_044340205.1 Terrimicrobiaceae bacterium | reverse complement strand
ACCGGGGAGGTGCGCCAGGCGGGAAGGATCACCAACGACCTGCATGCTGTGGAGAAGCTTCTGCGCAGGATTCGAGGCGAGCAGGAGCGCGCGCTGCACGTCTGCTATGAGGTGGGGCCGTGCGGATTTGTGATCGCGCGGCGTTTGAAGCAAACTCGGGCTGCATTCGTGCTTCAACCGGCTGCGGGGGCGCCGCCTGACACGGGGCCAGAACCAACCACGACTCAGGGAACCACGGTTCCCCGCACCCCTTCTCTCGGGGGAACAGATGGGAGCTCACGCGCCAAAAGGAGGAGCCACACAAAACTACAAACACATAACAAAAAAGCAACTGCGAGGCGGATGCGCCAACCCAGCAAAGTGCGAGTATTTCCCATTCCCAATCAGCAACGCCTGCTTCGGCTGCGCGGCATGAAGAGCAGCTGAAAAACAAAGCAGAATCAGCAAAACAGTGTTGTGAGATTTTAAGGCAAATGGCACGGTTTTCATGATCTTTACCACACCTTCCACCAAGGCTTGTCGTTGCTTTTTGCATGACCTTGGGCGGTGGGAGAGGCTGTTCCAGCTACGCTTGAGTTAAATGCAAGGAGGTTTTCAGTGCTGCGGTCGAGTTTTACACGATCGCTGGTGGCTTTGGTGACTTCTTGGCCGAGGCCTATATTGTCGAGGCGGGTTTCGACATCGAGGACGCTGATGCCTTGCGAGTCGAATTCGCGGGGCCAGACGGCGCTGATTTTTTCCGTGTCGGCGAAGTCGGTTTGGATTTTTTGGAAGTCTTCGGAGCTGATGCTGGAAAACTCCAGGCGTTTCATGGCGCCGAGGTCGGTTTCTGTGACCCAGCGGGCGAGGATTTTGTTGAGAATGGTTGGCGGAGCTTCGGCGTTTCCATCGGGACGAGCCACCAGATCGAGCGCTTCGCGTGCGGCGTCTTCCTTGGCGAATGCAGTGCCGCCGACGGAATTTTTTCCCGAGAGATTATCCACCGCTATCACTTCGCCGGTGTCGCCGCGCACCGCACGGATTGTGCCTGTGGCGGCGAAGCTGTGCTGCGGAGGGCGTCCATGCAGGGTTTCGCGGCCGAGGTATTTCATCGCTACCTCCCCCTCGATCACGAAGTCCGCACGACTTGCGGGATCGACGACAAAGAATTGCAGGCCCTTGGCTGCGTCCTCCAACACATGCTGCAGCGAGGCTTTGCCATCGGATTCCGGCAGGCGCTCGCGAATCCGGATGGCCACGCGTGGCGCGCCCTTGCGCTGCATGAGCTCCCGCAAAGCCAATGTGTTCTTGGCGTCCGGCGTGCCCTTTTCCACATCCGCCCGAATCTTGACCGTGTAGATTTGATCAGGCCCGAGGCGGGAACTGATGACCTCGTAACTTTTCACATGCCCGAAGGCTGAACTAAGGATGCGGTCAAAATCCAAAGCGAAATTCGAGACCCCGCTCGATGCGAGCACATCGACACCAGTTCCCTTGCGCACGGCCTCCCGGAGCGCATCGGCGAGCGCCTGCTCGCGGGCTGTTTTCTGATCCCCCGCCGCTCGGCCCTCGGCCTCAACTTGCACGGCTTGGGTTTGACCACCGAGGACAACGAGAACGCAGAGGTGGAGAATGAGTTTTTTCATCGGCTGGCTTTGTCTTGAGACGGTGTCTTGATGGGAGCGGATTGCACGAGTCGGAGAAATTGGCCGATGAAAGGAAGCGGCAGTGAAACGAGTTTGGATGTCGTCCCCGCGCCCTCGATGAGGGCCACCGAGGGCTTGTCGGCATTGAATCTCAACGCGGCGGAAGAGTTTTTTTCAGTGAGGAAGAGTTGGAGCGATTTGAGGCGTCCGGTTTTGCCTGACTTCACCTCCACAGGGAGAATCCCACTTCCGTGTTGCACCAAAAAATCCACCTCCGCTGTGGAATTCGGACTCTCACGCGTCCAGTAGAAAGCCTCCGGTTTTGTCCACGAATCCCCGCCATGGAGCAGGTTCTGGGCGATCGCCTGCTCGCAGAGCGCGCCTCGGTTAACCAAAAAGAGTTCATCCAGTTTTTCGAGGTTGTCGATTTGCAGACCCAAAGCCCTGCTGACCAAGCCCACATCGAGGAAGAACACCTTGAAGTTCCGGTCATCTGCCTCGGCGCCGAGAGGCACTCCATTTCCATGGCAACGCCGCACCTTATGAAATACGCGCGCCAAACACAGCAAATGCAGGGCCTCACCGAGATTCTTCGAGCGCTCGGCGGGGTCCACCTCGCTGAATTTGAACTTGCGCCCTAACATCGCAGGCACACGGGCGAACAAGCGATCCATCCGGGGCTTCTGCACCCGACGGGCGTATTTTTGAAAATCATCTTGATAGGTCGCCAGGATCGACTCCTGCACCCGCGCGCAGTCGCGGTAAGAGCCGGTTTCGGCAAAAACCGCCACCGCCTCTGGCATTCCGCCGACCACGAGATATTGCCTGAAAGCTGCGAGCAAATCCTCGTGGAGCGCCTCCGGAAAAGCCTCCCCCCAGCTCCATCCTGCCATCCAGGAGATCAACCCCGCACGCCCAGTGGCTTGCAGGAATTCCTCAAACACCAGCGGTCCCAGGTGCAAATACTCGATCCTCCCCACCGGCATCGAGAACGCGTGATCCTCCAAGAGCAAATCCAGCAGAGAGCCAGCCGCCAGGACATGCAGCCCCGGCAATTCCTCGTGAAAATAACGCAACTTCGCGAACACCTCGGGCGCCGCTTGAATCTCATCGAGAAAAAGCAGCGTCTTCCCCTCCACCACCGCCATTCCGTATCTGGCCTCCAGCAGCCGCACGGTCTCCTTCACCGATGCCCCGGAAAAAAGCCCCGCCAAAGAGGCATCCCG
>JBIIUB010000016.1:0-38797 GCA_044340205.1 Terrimicrobiaceae bacterium | reverse complement strand
CTTGCAGGTTCAGCCTCGCGGCCTCTTCCCGGACATCTCTTTCGGTCGTGAACCGTCTAATTCGACCGGTGGGACTTTCACCCACGTGGCTGCCGGCTTCCCCGGCGCACACCCGAACCTTCCAAGCAGTTCACTTCCGGGCTTACCTACAACCACATCGATGGGAAACAACTTGCCGGTGAAGTCGCGCAAGATGTTTTTGAGATTTGCATCCAAGACCATCAAATCGAGTTCCTTGTTATAGAACGCTGCGACATCAGCGACGGAGCTTTTTTGAAAGCCGAGCGACTCGAAGTATTCAACAACATCTGCTTCAGTAATGTCAGCTAAAGCGCTGCTTTCGGCGATCCATGGTTGTGAAGTGACGATGCGGACATTACCTTCGGTGGCGAGGATTATTGCGGGATTAAATTGCTGGCAGGCAATGAAAATCCTTCCTTTGCTGCTGCAAAGGAGAGGTTTTTGTCCAAAGTGATAAATGGCAACTCGGTGATTAGTGATCCTCCAACAAGCAGGGCGGAGGAGAGTTGGAACGCGTCTGCTGCGCGCAATGGATGCGTCATGAGTAGCCTGCGTGCGATTCGACGCAGTTCGGTATTCGGCTGAACCTCATGGGCGGAACCCAGAATCTTCGACAAGCTCTCCTCTGCAAGCGATGTGGCACGGCGGTCCAATCCACCTTCCCTTTCCCGGCGCGCCAGTGCCGAGAGGCATTCCGTTTCCGTGCCCCACCAAACGATCATATCCCTATCGGCTTCCCTCAAATCTAAAAGCGAATCAGAGTTTTCCTCTCGCACGAGCAATGGCACGATGGCCGAGCTATCCCAAAATCTCATCGACCGCTCTGCCTTTCTATCAAGAGCAATTTGGACAATGGTGTGCCATCCTGAACTTCAATGGGATTGATTTGATCTGCGATTTTCGAATCCGCGACAGGCCTTTTCAGGTGCCCTAACTTGGTCAAATGCGCAACCCGGCTGGACCAATTCCCTTGAACCCGCGATGGCGAGAACGGAATCAAAATCGCAACAGGCGTGCTCCGATCTGAAATAACAACCTCATCCCCAGCAACTACTTTTTCAATATACTGGCTGAGGTTATTCTTAACTGTAGATATGTTGGCTTGAAGCATTGGGCTAAGTTAGCTTGTTTTTGCGCTATTTCAATTCCAATTTTAAAACAAATGTAGTGCCCCTACCCTCCCATGCGCGCTATCAAATGCGGCATGGCGAGGCGGTAGAGGACGAGTCCGAGGAATGTGGCTACGACGGCGCAGGCGGTGACTATGCAGAAGGCTGGTAGCAGCGTAAGCGGTTGGGCGGTGAGGCATTCGCGGGCGGTGGTGACGAGGGGTGAGATGGGATTCCATGTGGCGAGCCATCCCGCAAGACCCTCGGCGCGGGCGGGATAGACGACGGGCGTGAGGAGCATCCAAAATTGCGCGATGATCGGAATACCTCGCCCAATGTCGCCATAAAGACCAGCAAGAGGGGTTAGTGCCAAGCCGATGGCGAAGCCGGTGAGCAAAAGCGCGCACATTGCAAATGGGAAAAACAAAAGAGACGAATCTACAGGGACTTGCCAAAAGATCATGACGGCAACGACCAAGAACAGCCGGACAAAAAAATTAAAGATGACCATGTAAAGACCTCCGAGCAGGATGGCTTCTCGCGGAAAGTTGATTTTTGCCAGCATGGATTTGGCGGAGTTGAAGGAGCCGATAGGGCTCTGGATGGCATCGACGAAAACTTGCCACAGGAGTGTGCCCATCATGGCGAAGGCGGGATAGGGAATACCTGTGCCGCTGATAGAGACGATGCCCTGGGAATTCAGGAAAATAAAGGTCATCGAGGCGACAAGCGGCGGCAGGAACGCCCAGATGTAGCCAAGAAAGGTCTGGCGGTATTGCGCGCTGAGGTCGCGGATGAAGAGGCGCCAGGCAAGTTCGCGCCCTGCCCAGATATCCTTGGCGATCGTTACCACGAGCTTGGCGGGATGACCGAGGAGCGGCTCAGGCGAGTAAACGCGGATGGGAAGCTCAGAGGAGGTCATGGTTTTATTGAAGCTTGAGATCGATCGAACCGGGTCAAAATTTGCCTGCGAGAGCTTTGACGAGGGGCAGGACCTTGCCGAAGAATTTATACCAGCCGGCGATCTGGCCGAGGCGGGATTTTTCGAAGTGGGCGGTTGGAGAGGCCGGGTCGATGCTGGACTCGAGGATGCTGAGACGGTTGGGGCCGTTTTCGAGATGGGGATCGATGCGGTCGCGGAGGTAGCCGCTGGCGAGCTTGCGCAGGCTGGTCTCGGCGGTGAAGTGTTCTTTGCGGATGCCGGGCAGGTAGACTTGGTTCACGGCGCCGAGTGAGCGGAGCCAGCGCAGGCCTTCACTCGCGGAGCCTCGACTGAGTTGCAGGCGAGTCTGCACATCGTCGAGTGAGAGAGGTTCCGGCGTGCTGAAGAGGAGGCCGTAGATTTCCCCGATGGAGCGAGGCAGCGAGAGGGCTCCGAAGACATGAATAAACAGGGCAACCGACTCGAGCTGAAAGGCGCTGAGCGGAGAAGGCGGCGATATCTGGAGATCCGCTCCCCGTATGGATCGGGAGCTTTTTACGGACAAGCTGCCGCCCTTGGTAAAAGGGGCGTCTTTTACCGGCGGCATGGTAAGAATATTGTTTTCCACGGGCCTCTGTGAGAGGGGATGACGAGAAGAAACTTCGCTCAACTGCAATTTTGTTCAAGATTTTTTGAACAAAATTTTCAAAGCTTTTAGGGGGTGCTGTTTTTTTCTTCTTCAACGACTTCGGGGGCGACAGCGCGAAGGGCTTTTTGTGCGGCGCGGGTGATCCAGATAGTCACAGCAATCGTGAAAGCTAACTCGAGGGCGTAGAGTGTCCAGGCCCACGGGCCTTGGTTGATGCCGCCTTTGGCAGCGGCGCCGATGACCGAACCACCGTAAGAGTAGGCGGCGCTGATCGGCAGGAACCCGACCCAGGAGGCGAGGATGTAGCGCCAGAAATTGATTCGCGAGAGGCCGAATGCGCAACTCACGAGGCTGTGCGGCAGGATGGGCGAAATGCGGGTGAGGATGATCATTCGCCACGCATCCTTGCTGGCAACATGGTTGAGGGCGTGGAATTTTTTACTCTTGGCGAAGCGGCGCTCCATCCATCCTCGGAGGAGGTAGCGGGTGGAGAGGAAATTTGCGAGCGCACCGCCGACCGAGGCAACGGAGACGAGAATCGTGCCTCCCCAGAATCCGTAAACTGCGCCCGCGCCGAAGCTCAGCACTGAGCCGGGCAGGAAGAGGACACAGGAGAGCGTGTAGAGAATGACAAACCAAATCCATCCGACGGGACCGGTTTGTTCGATCCAGACCATGGCTTCACGGGTCCAGACTGTCCATTGATCAAGCATGGGAAAATGTTGCGACAGGGGGCTCCCATAGCGTGAAGAGCCCGATGGCGCCTGTGCGGGAAGCGCCCCTGTTTTTTATCACGAAAGTTTTTTCTCCAGAATCTCTCCGGCGAGGGCGGGGTTGGCTTTGCCTTTGGAGAGTTTCATGACTTGGCCTTTGAGGAAATTGAGGGCGGAGACTTTGCCTGCTTTGAAATCGGCCGCGGGGCCTGGATTGGCGGCTATGGCTTGATCGACGAAGACCTCGATCGCGCCGGTGTCGCTTTCCTGCTTGAGGCCTTTTTCCTCGACGATGGTGGCGGCGGATTTTCCAGAACTGAACATCTCGGCGAAGACTTCCTTGCCCTGTTTGGAATTGATGGCGCCTGAGTCGATGAGGTTCACGAGTTCGTCGAGGGCGTGCGGTGCAACGGGACACTCGGCGATGCCGACGGAGGCCAATGAAATGGCGCTCTGGAGGTCGTTGAGAATCCAGTTGGCGACATTCTTCGGCTTCTTGGCGCCGCGCGCGGCAGTTTCGAAATAGGAGGCGAGCGCGAGGTCGTTCGCGAGCACGGAGGCATCGTAATCACTCACGCCGAATTCGCTGACGAAGCGGGCGCGTTTTTCCCACGGGAGCTCAGGCTTGCGCGCGCGGGCAGCTTCGACGAGGGATGCGGTTTTTACCGGCAGAAGATCGGGGTCGGGGAAGTAGCGGTAGTCGTGCGCGCTTTCCTTGATGCGCATGAGGGTCGTCTCGCCGCGGGCGTCGTCCCAGCGACGGGTTTCCTGCTGGAGCGTGGCACCACCGCGAAGAGCTTCGATCTGGCGGGGAATCTCGAAGGCGAGGGCGCGGCGGACGCCGGAGATGGAGTTGAGATTTTTCACCTCGATCTTGGTGCCGTATTTTTCGGTGCCGACGGGACGGACCGAGACATTGACATCGCAACGAAGCTGGCCTTTCTCCATGTCGGCGTCGCTGATGCCACCGTAGATCATGACCTGCTGCAGCACGGTGAGATAAGCAAAGGCCTCTTCGGGCGAGGAAATATCGGGCTCGCCGACAATTTCGAGCAATGGCGTGCCGGCGCGATTGAAGTCGATGCCGGTGGCGGTTTCCATGTGGAAACTCTTGGCGACATCCTCCTCGAGATGAATGCGGACGAGGCGGATGTTTTTATCTTTTGTGGCGATGGTTTTCTGGGCGTCCTTCGGATAAGCGAGGTCGTGGAGCGGGACGGTGCCACCGAGGCAGAAGGGCAGATCGTATTGGCTGATCTGGTAGTTCTTCGGCATGTCGGGGTAGAAATAGTTTTTTCGGTCGAACTTGCAGACCGGTCCGATCTCGCAGCCCAGCATGAGGCCTGCCAGAGCGGTGAGTTTGAGGGCCTCCTCGTTCATGACAGGCAGGGCACCGGGCATGCCGAGGCAGACCGGACAGACATTGGTATTCGGCTCGGCGCCGTATTCCACCGCGCAGGAGCAAAACATCTTGCTACGGGTTTTGAGCTGAACATGGACTTCGAGGCCGATGGTGGCGATGTAATCTGTCATGGTGTCTTTTTTGGAGAGGTGGGATTTTGCTTCGGCGGCATGGCGTAATCGAGCGCTTTTTCAAGGTCGAGCGACATGATGAGCTTTTGCAACGAAGGATCGGTGGCGGCATTCAGAACCGTGCGGCTCTGGATGAGAGCGATGAAATTTTTATTCTCCGCCGATTGCACGACGACGGGATCCTGAAGCAGCGCCTGCATGCGCGGGTGGCTGATGATTTCCTGCACGCCGGGATAGTCGAGAAAACGCACGAGCGCGTCTTGGTTTTTCGTCAACTGCCCAAGACGCGTCATGTGGTCGTAAGCCTCGGAGGGCAGGATGTCGATGGACTCCACGATGTCGCCGACGGGGCCCATTTCGAGGGAATCCTTGAGCATTGCAAAGACGCGATTGGCGGCAGGCGCGTCCTGTAGTTTTTGTCCAGCGATGCCGGATTTCGCAACGGCTCCAGAAGTGCGGATGATCGAGACAGCACCCCAGAGGATGAAGAGACCTGTGAAAAGACCAAAAACCGCACCACCTGCTCCGAAGAGCCACCGGATGAGGCCGGGAGGTTGTTGCGAGGTTCGTTTGAAAAGGACAGCGCCAAGGAAGAGGCAGACACCGAGTGTGACGAGAGCGACGGCGGCTCCGGCAATCAATCCCGCCAAGAATGCGACACCGGGCAGAACCAGACCGATGACAGCTCCAACGGTCTGGCCTACCAGCATACCGAGCAGGCCCGAAGCCACAAAGGCGCCGAAATGGAGCCCCCCGCGAATGAGTCCACGCCGCCAGCCGGCGTAGATTTCCCAGAGCATAAAAACGGCCGCGCTGTAGAGCAGAACATTTTGCCAGAATGGAGAGCCTAGGTCGGACATGCCTTGATAATTACCTCCGCAGGCAATCTTGGGCGCGCTGGCGCAGGGCGTGATCTACGAGCACAAGTGCCGTCATGGCCTCGACCATCACTACAGCGCGCGGCAAGACGCATGGGTCGTGGCGACCGCGTGCGGCAAGGGTGGATTCCTCGCCGGATGTGGTCACAGTGGACTGGGGTTTTGAAATGGTGGCTGTCGGTTTGAAGGCAATACGGAACAGGAGCGGCTCGCCATTGCTAATGCCGCCTTGCACGCCGCCCGAGCGGTTTGTGGTGGTATGCACCGCTCCGTCGCGGAGTGTGTAGGGATCGTTGTGTTCCAAGCCGGTGAGAAGGGTTCCTGCAAAACCCGAGCCCACTTCAAAGCCCTTCGTTGCGGGCAGGCTGAGCATGGCTTTTGCGAGATCCGCCTCGAGGCGGTCGAAGACTGGCTCGCCAAGCCCGACTGGCATCCCACGCACAGTGGCATCGATCAAACCACCGACGCTGTTCCCCTCGCTGCGGATTTTTTTGATTCGCGCAATCATTGCTTCCGCCGCATGGGCATCCGGGCAACGAACCGCGTTGGATTCGATGGATGCCATGGTCACCGAGGCGGCATCGACCTGCGACTCGATATCATGGATGCGCGAAACCCAGGCAAGGATTTCGATGTCGGGAAAAAGAACCTTCAAAACCTTCTTGGCAACGGCAGCAGCGGCCACACGGCCAATCGTCTCGCGCGCCGAGGAGCGTCCCCCACCCTCCCAGTTTCGGACGCCGTATTTCGACTGGTAGGTGAAATCAGCGTGCGAGGGGCGGAAGTGAGTCTGCATCTCGCTGTAGGCCTCCGGGCGGGCATCGGTGTTCGGAACAAAAATCGAAATCGGCGTGCCCAGCGTGACGCCGCGAAAAACGCCGGAAAGAATCTTGCAAGTGTCCTCCTCCTTTCGAGGAGTGACGATGTCGCTTTGCCCTGGGCGGCGACGGTCGAGGTCGGGCTGGATATCCGCCTCGGAGAGCGGGAGGCGCGGCGGGCATCCATCGATCACAACACCCACTCCACCACCATGTGACTCGCCCCAGGTGGAGATACGAAATAAAGTTCCAAAATTACTGGCCATCTTGGGCTACAAAAAACCAGAACGCAGGCGGGGGATCACGCGAATAATTGCAGGGGAGAGTGGAAAGTGGGGTGATCGACGGGGCTCGAACCCGCAACAGCCAGGACCACAACCTGGAGCTCTACCATTGAGCTACGACCACCATTTGAAGATACCGGGGTGGAATCACCGTCGGCAGGCAAAGAGATCACCTGAAGCGGGCGTTTTGTCAATGCCGTTCTTGGCCCGTGCACTGGCGTAAAACTCCAGCCAATTCCTTCGCCGCCCACTGCCCAGGCACATTCGGCGCGTGGATCCAGCCGTAATTCAAGACGGACCCGCAATTTGCCAAGAGGACGCGCGAAGACATTCCGAGCGGCCCCATTCCCATGAGGGCAAGCGGGAGGCGAGTGCTCGAAAACAACTCAAGCAACCGGGCGACATCCGACGGAACTGCCGTGTGCGTGGCGATTTTTACGGCATCAGCGCCTTGATCCTCTGCCTGGCGAATAACCTCGCGCAATCGCGCCAAGGCGGGTGTTTTTTTGAAATCGTGAAAGGAGGCGAGCACGACCACTTTCGACTCCTTGGCTTGGCGAACGACCGAGCGCAAGGATGCAAGAGAGCGCACCTCGATGTCCACGATGGAAGCCTTGGGCAGGAGCTTGGAAAGCGCATCCCGCCTGGCTGCGGCGGACATCGCATTTTTTCCGCCTTCGGAGGGATGCCGCGCGGTCACGATCCAAGGAAGCTTCCCGTTCGGCATGGCCTCGCCGAGACAATCCGCACGCCACTCCAAAAAATCAACGGCGCCATCCGGCAAGCGCAACGCCTTGCGCGCGGCCTCTGAAGAATCGACAATTCCCACCACAGCTCCAGCTTTTAAGGTCGAAACTATGGGATTGCGTTTGGGCTTTGCCCTCGTATCTGTTGCGAGCTCGCCATTGGCGCGGGGCTTGGTTGACATCTTTCCTTCATGCTTGCTCAACGCAACGAAATCAATCTGCAACTCCTGAAAGTCTGCGATGCCGCTCTGCTCGGACTCACATTCTGGTTCGCGCATTTGTTGCGCTATCACAGGGTCATTGTCTTGGATCGAATCGTTGAGATCGACGCCTTCCCGAGCTTTGTGTGGATGCTCGCCGTTATCATTCCCTTCGCGCCGTTTTTTCTGGAGACACAGGGTTTTTACAATCACCCGCAGGAGAAAACTGCATGGCGCTCGATGCAGAAGATCACCATGGCAGGCGTGTGGCTCTTCGTCCTTCTTGGCGCGTCGGTGATATTTCTCAGGCTGGAGGTGCCAAGCCGCTCTGTGCTCATTTTATTCGCCTTGTTCGCGCCCTGCGTTTTGATGGTGCGGGAGCAGTTGGAGATCGCGAACTACCACCGCAAGGTGCGGGCGGGAAAAGTCGGCGAGCGCGTCATCCTGACCGGCGAACCGGAGTGCATTGATTCGCTGATGGCAAGCCTGACGCCGGTTCAGAAAATGGAAATGCGTGTCGAGGATCGCATCGATCTGACTTCCTGCTCGATCGAAGACTTCATCTCCTCTCTGCACAGGCACTCGGTGGGACGCGTGATTCTTGCTTTCAAGCGCCTGGATCTTGGAAAAGCACAAAAAGCGATCGAGGCCTGCGAGGCCGAGGGGATTGATGCGTGGCTGAGCACGGAATTCATTCCGACCTCGATTGCGAAGCCGACTTTTTCAATTCTTGGCCCCCGCTCGATGCTCGTCTTCCGGAGCAAGCCTGCCGCGCAATGGGCCCTGTTTTTTAAAAATATCATCGATCGAGTTGGTGCCTTTGCAGGTCTGATTATACTGGCCCCGCTTTTGTTTTTAGTGGCTGCCGCCGTGAAGATCACCTCGCCCGGCCCCGCTTTGTTCCGTCAGCGGCGCTCGGGCCTGCACGGCGCGCCTTTTGAAATGTGGAAATTCCGCACGATGTATGTCGATGCCGAGCAGCAGAAGGCAGAACTGCAGGCCTTCAATGAAATGCAGGGTCCGGTTTTTAAAATGCAGGACGACCCGAGGGTGACGCCTCTCGGAAGATTCCTACGACGGACGAGTATCGATGAGTTTCCCCAGCTTGTGAATGTGCTGCGAGGCCACATGAGCCTTGTCGGTCCACGCCCCCTGCCGGTCTATGAAGTCGAAAATTTCGAGCAAACCATCCACCGCCGCCGTCTCAGCATGAAGCCTGGCCTGACATGCCTGTGGCAGATCAGGGGTCGCAATACCGTGGTGAATTTCTCCGACTGGGTGCGGATGGATCTGGAATACATAGACAACTGGTCCCTCTTCCTCGACGCCTACATTATTCTACGAACAATTCCTTCGGTGCTCTTGGGCATCGGAGCACGCTGAGAGCATGATAATCCCCAAAAAGCTTCAGGAATGCGGAGCCGAAACGGCCATCGTCCTTGGATCCGGCCTCGGAGGATTTGTCGAGAGCCTGCCACATGATTTCTCGGTGGAATACGGAGCCATCGAGGGGCTACCCACATCAGGAGTGCCCGGTCACGCTGGCCGGTTCGTCGTAACAAAGCTCGCCGGGCGCCCGCTGCTCGTCGCGCAAGGCCGCGTGCACCTTTACGAAGGATGGAGCGCGCATGATGTCGTAAAAAACATCCAGCTAATGCATGCCATCGGAATCAAAAAACTTCTCCTCACCAATGCGGCAGGCACGCTGAACAAATCCTTCGAACCCGGCTCATGGATGATGCTCAGCGATCACATTAACCTGCTTGGCGCCTCGCCTCTTCGCGGCGGGCCAAACTTCATCGACATGTCCGAGGTTTACAGCCTACGGCTTCGCCGTCTTTTTCATGAAGCCGCCAAGGCGTCTAGGTTCACGCTGCACGAAGGCGTCTACGCCGCGATGCCCGGCCCTCAATTTGAAACCCCCGCCGAAATCCGAATGCTTCAATCGATAGGTGCCGATGCCGTGGGGATGTCCACCGTTCCAGAAGCCATCCAAGCGCACGCCCTGGGCATGGAGGTGGCCGGTTTTTCATGCCTCACCAACTGGGCCGCAGGTCTCTCGCCCACTCTCCTTTCGCATGAGGATGTCAACGCTGTCGGTCGCCAGGCGACAGGGCAGATGGCGGAACTTCTTATTCGAGCTATCCCTGGGATTTAGTCACGAGGACCAAGGATCTCCTGAAATTCGGGATCATTCCTCACAGGGTCAAACTCTGTGGATTTCGCGAAAGCCTCCCGCATAGGCAACCCGCCTTTCTCTACAGCCGCGCGCGCCGCTGTAAAAAACTCCTCCTTCTTGCGATTTCGCAAAGCCGCACGCGCAAGCGCAAACTGGTTCTCCGCGACATCAGGCTCCACAGCTACGAGAGCCTTTGCGGCAGCCAACTCGGATTCGGGCAAACCGCCCGCTTCGCCATATTCCAAAGCCACCCTTAAAAAGGCCGCATTCTTTGCGAGCAGCGGAATGGAATTCCCAAGAAGATCGGAAACCTTGTTCGTATCCCCGACGGATGCGTAAAGTTCGAGAAGCTTCTCCACATCGGCCACGCTCGCAGGCTGCTTGGCCACAGCATCCTCTCTCGCCGCGATAGCGCCTTGAAGTTCCTTGCGCTTCTCCGCGATGAAATACATCTGCCAGAGACCAATGTTGTTCGGATCCGCAGCCAGAGCTGGCTGAAGCATGGCCAGCACGCCATCGAAATCGCCACGGTCCCAAAGCATGCTGTTGAGGGCATTGAGGCTTTCGCCATTGCCCGGCCAGAGTTCGAGCGCCTGCCGATAGACCTGCTCCGCCTCGGCATCCATTTTGCGATGCCGGTAGAGATTTCCCGTCGAGGCCCGCAGCTTCGAGAACGAGCGCTGCGCATCGTAGTCTTTTGCGTATTCGGGGTTGTCCTTGAGCTTCCTCACATAAGCATCCCAAAACTCAAAATCCTTCCGCACGAGGTCTGGTGCGATTTCCTTCAACGGCTCCCTGTTGATGCGATAGACCAACCCATGAGGCTCGGCGTGATCGTAAGACCACTCCATGGGAAAACTCTCCTCCACAAAAAACTCATGCGCGTCGCGGTTTTTTTCCCAAATGAGCCTCGTCACCACGCTATGCGGCAAGGATGGATCCACCGCCCCCTTCGCCATCGACGCCTCCATCTCCTTCGAAACGGCATCATTGATCTCCTGCTCTGTTGGAAAAACGAGTGGCTTCTCTGGATAAGCCTCCGCCCTTCCCAACCAGCGTTCAAAGGCGTTGGCGGGCTCTGGCCGATTCGCGCCATAGTGGTCCGCCAGATATTTGCGATAGAGCGGCTCCCCCACCCCGTTTTGAGTGATGATATACAAATCCCGCCTGTCGAATTCCGGATCCCGCTTGACCGTCGGCGGCTGCGTGCTCTCCCCCAGAATCATGTAGGTCGGCACAAATCGTCCGGGATCCGTCCCACCGAATACCACGCTCCCGCGCGGCAGATCCTTCAGCATGTCATGCCCAAAATCCCAACCGAACCACCTCCCGCGCTGGCTGCAACTATCGTAGTTGAAAAACAAAGGCCATAGAGGCAGCGACAGCAGGCCGTAGCGCATCCAAGCAAGCCTTGGCAGCCGCGAGCAGAACCACAACGCACCTGCCATGAAACCCAAGCCCGCAAGCAAAGCGAAAATGAGATTCGTGTATGTGTGATAAGGCATCTGCAGCCACCATCCGCCCACATCCGTCTGCGCACCATCCGCCACCGGCTGCAAAATCGCCGCCAGCACGAATGCGATTTCGAGCACATAAATCCAAGTCCGCGCCGCCACACTCTTCAAGCGCAACACCACAAGCAACGCCGCGAAATAAGCCACCACTCCAAGCGGCGTGAAGCTTTTCCCCAGTTGAAGCCAGAAAAAGCCCACCCACTCCTGCAACTGCGCCAGCAGGCCCTTAGAAGGGGGCGCCATGCCCGGCTGGGGCGCTCCATTTTGCGGTGAGGAAACAGGCGCGGTTCCCATCAATTTCCCCAGCGAGCGAAGGCTCTGCTGCGTCAGACTGCCGCCATATTGCGAGCGGTTGAACGAAAAAAAGAACCCCTCCGCCGTGCTCGTGTAGGCCCAGTTCATCGGTGGATTCGTAGACGACGCCAGCGGCATGTAGGCATACGGCAGCAAGCCCAGCGCCACTACAAAAGGCAGATACGCCACCAAGCGCCACTCCACCCGCATCCGGCGCATCACCACCAGCAGGACAAATCCAGCCATCACACAATAGAAAAACCGGATCGCCGTCTTCAGCACAGGAGCCTCGCCCGAGAGAATCGCAAAACCCAAATATGCCACCAGCACCGTCATTGCACCCGCCACCACCAAATCCCAAAAAATCCCACGCCGAACGAGCAGCACCACCAAAAAAGGCAACGGAGCCAACGCCACACTGAGCTGGTGATTGCTGAACGAAAGCGCCAGTAGAAAAAACGGCAGCATCAGCAACCACAAGCTCTCCGGACGCCGCAACCATACATACAGCGAAGTCAGATAAAACCCGATCAGCAGCGCATGCAGCGTGTAAACCTCAGCGATTACAGCTTGCGACCACATGGAAGCGCTGAACGCGAAAAGCAAAGCCACCGCCAACGAAACAACCGCGTTGAGTCCGCGCCAGCGCGCTACCTGCGCGCCCATCATCCATCGCGTGGAACTCGAAAAAAGCATCGCCAACAAACCCGTCGCCAGCGCCCCGCAGAAGCCGCTGAACAGGTTAATCTCCCAAGCTGCATTTCCAAATGGCAAAAGCTGGAAAAGCCATGCCAACAGCGTCCAGAGCGGATACCCCGTCGGATGTGGCACACCGAAATGCTGCGCCGCCACCACAAACTCCCCTGAGTCCAAGAGCGTCACATTTGGGGCCGCCGTCCAAAAATAAACAACACCCGCAACAAACGCCGCAACGAGGCCGACCATCCAATCCGCACGCGTCCAAATTCGCTCCGCACGCCGCATCTCATCCATCTCACTCATCCCCGCACCCTACCCAATCAAACGCTCCAAGCCACCGCGAAAATCGTGCCGCACTTGCCGCCCCCGCCGCCTCATGCTAACAACATCCCAACGGCTCCGCGCCGCCAAACTCCAATTGCGCCCGTAGCTCAGTGGATAGAGCACCGGTCTTCTAAACCGATGGTCGCTGGTTCGATCCCAGCCGGGCGCGCATCCTTCTCTACCCCCTCGTGAGAGCAAAAACCCTCACGCCAACGCGCAAATAAAAAATGGGCAGTGAGGGGATCGAACCCCCGACCAATAGTGTGTAAAACTACCGCTCTACCGCTGAGCTAACTGCCCGAAAAACTGGCCCCAACAAACAGAAACCAGTTGGCTATACTATGATTTCTCTTTGTCCTTCTGCAATAAAATTTCACATTAAAATTACTGAAAAATCTGTGGGGCACTTTTATTTGATGGAGTTTTGAGAAAAAACAAATCTAGGATTTTGGAGGACCCTGTAGTTTGCCCCAGACCAAACTAGGGGCCATTTTTCAGAATTGAAAGTTTGTATTAGAATTGGTATGTTTGGCTGACCGAATGTCCAGCGTTGATCAATGTCAGCAATCACAGCGAACTTGGCGGCATCCAGTTTAGGCTCGAATCGAAACTGATCTTTCCGCAAAGGTCTTTTGAATGGCCATGTGGAGAGACCCTGCCATGTTGCCGCTTGCAGGTAATCGGCTGTCCGAGCATGCAATAGCCATGCAATATTTTGATGGCAAATCACCAAATCTTCCGGCGTGGTGCGCGAGTTAATCCAATGAGCAGCAGACTCCACCTCTTGGTTCGATTGCGTTGTCCAAAAATCAATTCGTGTTTTTAAAGTTCCCTTCACACTACTCGGCAAAATTACAAGAAAGGAAAGCCCTGCGATGATAAACGGGACGCTCATAGATAAGCGCCGAAGAATCTTCGACTGAAATCCAGCCCTACGAACCAGCAAGAAAATCTTTCTGAGCCCAAATCCATAGGCCATAGCCAGCAATGGGGTGAGAATTATGGCTTGATAGTAAAAAACTGTAAGATTTTGCCTATTTTGAAGAAGCAGAAAAGATATCAAAAGTCCGCCAAAGCCTATAGCAAACGCCCTTCCCCTTAAACAAATAAGAAACATCAAAAGGCCAAAGGCATGAAAGGCATCTTGTAAAAAGAATCGTGAAATATTCTCGATGAATTTAAAGCCCCCTCCATTTTCCCGACTGGCATCCACATAGAACCTGAAAGTTTCAACAAGGTCAGACCAGATGAAACCTTGTTTAGGATATAAACAAAATCCCAATGCCAACGATGCCAATGTAACTAATAAATAGGGACCACAAACTGGCAACCAACTGCGAGGGTAACGAAAACGCAATAATGCTGCCGCAATTAGACCATATACACTGAGAGGAAGTGCTAAAGCGGAAATGGCCAAACCTAAACCCACCAAATAATTAGATTTAGTTTTGATTTTTCCAGATAATCCTATGAATGCCAAAGCATAGCCTAATGCAATCAAATTATGCGTAAAAATCCAACGAAAGTGGATGACGCTCTGCTCGAAAGTTAAGAATATCAACGCAGCACCGAAGGAAAACATAAAACCTAAAACCTTTCTTCCATAAAATGTAATAATTAAAGCTGTGATTAACGCAAAAAATGAATTAACCAACCTTCCTCCCAGAATATCGCCACCACTCAAACGAGCCGCCCAACCAATGCAAAATTCGTAAAACGGTTGATAAGGTGCGTAGGGATTCCAAAACGTGTTCCAAAAAGATCCATGCACCGGAATCCCATGTGCAAGATTTAAACCTGCTGTTAGAGCAAAGCCTTCATCCCCATACCAAGCTGGAGATATTCTAATATTTGGCAAGTAGAGACACGCCCAAACAATAGTCACTATGCTTATGAATAAGATATTTAACTTATTACGGAGGCCTCGATGCGTCATTTATGAATACGACTTAACTCAATAATAATTATTATAGTAGGATATTAGATATGCTACTAAAATTTGTTTAGCATTTTCAGAAATTTTTATTTTTTGACATAATCACCTTGTGAGAAGTATTTTTCAAGCCAAACATAAAAGCAAATAAAGAGGTAGCGACTTCCCATTTCTTTTATTTTTAACTTAGCCGCCCCAGTTCGTCTATTGCGCCATGTAATCGGAATAGTCGCGTAGGAATACCCTCTCACAACTGCTTTTAAAGGAAGTTCTACAGTAATATTAAAATGCGGGGATAAAATTGGGCGAATACCGTCGATAACCGTCTTACGATAAGCTTTGAATGCGTTAGTCGTATCATTTAACCCATGCCGAAATAAAAACTTTATAAAAAGATTCGCAAGCCGATTCAATAAAAGTTTGAGCTTGGGATAATCTATCACACCACCGCCATTTGCAAAACGGCTTCCAAAGACACAATCATATCCCTCATTAAGCTTTTTCCAATAACGCACAACATCCCTCGGGTCGTCGGACTCATCTGCCATCATAATTACTACCGCATCACCCGATATATTATTAAGTCCATGAACTATCGCTCTACCAAATCCATGTATTCCGATATTTTGAACGATTTTTAACTCTGAAATTTTTTGGCATTCATCTTTCAAAATCTGGATAGTTTTATCCGCGCTTCCATCATCTACGACAATGATTTCGTGAGGAACACTATTCATTTGCAACTCCAAATGTAGATGCTCAAGCGTTGATGCAATACATCCCTCTTCATCCCGGGCAGGAATCACGACACTCAAAAGATTTAATGGCGGATTACACTGCCCGTTCATTTAAATTTCAAAAAAAGAATTTGATTCGAAGCGGCTTGTTCATGAGAAAGATAAAACTACGCACGCCAAATTTTAACTTTTTTGTTTTTCCGACAAAGACAGAGATTATTTTTAAGGAATATTGTTATTTTATTACAAATTATAGTTTTAAAGCATTTAAAATGATAATTGGTGAGTTTTTTTCACCTATCCATCGGTCCCGGCACATGCACCCAGGCCATGCCGGCGGCTTTGGATGCTTCGATGCCGATAGGGCTATCCTCGAAGACCACGCAGTCTTCGGGCGGGACGGACATGAGTTTTGCGGCAAGGAGGAAGGGTTCGGGATGAGGTTTTCCGCGTTCATAGTCCTCGGCGCAGACAATCGCTTGGAAAAGGGAGCGGATGCCGAGCACATCGAGCGTGGCTTCGACGAGCTCGCGGTGGCCGCCTGAAGCCACGGAGAGGGGAACCGAGCCGTGCATTGATTTGACAATGTCCAAGACCTCTGGCACGGGCACAACTTCAGGGATGAGGCTAAGATAGTATTTTTCTTTGCGTCGCACGGTCTCGTCCACATCCAGCGTGAGGCCATATTTTTCATTGAGCAGGCCAACGATCACCGCCGTGGGACGCCCGCCCCATGCGTAAAAAAGCTCTTCGGGATACTCACCGCCGAAGTCCGCCATGGCCAAGGACCATGCGCGGTAGTGAAGCGGCATGTTGTCAGCGATCGTTCCGTCACAATCAAAAATGTATCCGCCAAATGGCCCAACCGGTATTTCGAGTTTCAAAATTTGCTCCCTAGTGTGTTGAAAAAATGTCCCCAGGTGGAGTCGAACCACCATCTGAGCTTTAGGAGAGCCCCGCTCTATCCACTTGAGCTATGAGGACGCTGATCGGCCGATTTTAGAAGCCGTATGCTTTGTTTCGATAACATTCACTGCAGTGATTGTCACACGACTTTTTGTTGGCAACCGTATCGTATTGCGATACACTTAGGGAGTGATAGTGGATTTTTACTGCAAAGAGACAGCCCGCCTCTGGCAGGTCGGAGAATCCACCAAATTCTCCACAATCAAGAAGCCAGCCCTGCGAAAACTCCAGATGCTCAATCAAGCGCTTAACATTACAGACCTCCGTGTTCCTCCCGGTAACCGTTTGGAGTCGCTCAAAGGCAACCGAGAAGGGCAATACTCAATACGAATCAATGACCAATGGCGAATTTGCTTTCGGTGGACTCAAGAGGGACCATCGCTGGTCGAGATTGTAGATTATCATTAACCATGAAAAAGCTTCCTCAAATTCCTCTCGGCCCCGCCGAAAATCGCCCCGGAGAAATCCTACAAGAAGAATTTCTGATACCCTTGGGATTGAGCCTACGCGAACTGGCGCGGCAGATGGGTTGCGGACCGGCGCGCATTTCAGAAATCGTTCGCGGCAAAAGGACGATAACGGCGGAAACCTCCATCTTGCTAGGCAGAGCCTTGGGCGTTTCGCCAGGTTTTTTTCTGGGACTGCAGTTTGATTATGACCTTGCTTGTGCGGCCCTGAGGCTTCGACACAGACTTCCCTCGCCTGTCACGCGGGTTGCAGCGGTCTGACGCGCATTATCTCGGATCTTTTGAAATCGTGAAGCCGCTTTTGCTAAGGCGCGACTTCGTAAACTTTAAAGAAACGGTTTGCGAAAATCTTTTTTAGACCGTCTGGAGGCTCTTCACGGGCTGCGTAAAGACGCTCGGCAATGGTGGAACTAGTGGCTGACCGACCGAGAATTTGTTCGGAATTCGAGATGAGGCGGTCGGGCTCGTAGACCAAAACATAGACAACTTTGCGTTTTTGGAGGAATTCCGGATCAGGCAATTCTCCGAGGTAGAATTCACACGACTCGACGATACCTGGCAGGCTTTGGTGGGATGTTCCGCCAACACATGGTTGGCCGCCCCACCAAACGATGGCTGGGCAGAACCACCAAGGAGCAACAACGCCGCCCGCGGGGCGATCACGAAGGCTCAGAGCAGCTTCGCGAAGGGCGACGGCGTCCACGATGTTTTCCACACGCGCACGAAATGCTTCATCCGAGGGATACAATCTCCGGTCCCACTCTGCCGCGACGGGCCAGAGGGAAATCAGAAACACCGTCCAAACCAGCCAAGGCTTTCGCAGAGCTGGCAAAACCCAAGGCAAGCTCATCGAGAAGACCAAAGCCAAAAAATACCCCCACCGAGCATGATATAAACTCAATCCGGATGTGACGACCACAAGTGCCAACCAAAGCCAGCAGAGCCTCTCCCTGTCTTGAATCCAGCGCCAGACCAAGAGCGCGGGTGACAGCGCGAGAAGGCATCCACACCAAGAAAAAATGCCACCCCAGCCTGCGCTGCGGAGTTCACCGATATTCAAAGCCCAGCGCGCAAAAGCCGGATGAAAGCCTGAAGCACGCCATCCATCGATAAAAAGCGCCACAGCCAGAATCCCGAAAAACACCACCGGCGGTCCAACCCGAGCCGTTGTTTTCTTTGACTCCTCATGCAGAAGGCAGCCTCGACAAAGCCATCGCGCCAGCAAGACCACCACCAGCAGTATGAGAGGCTCGAATAATGAAACCCAGAGAGCCAGTGCCCAAGCGACTGCTGAGACATAGCGCCAGCCCAGCGCTCGACGCGTCCAGATTTCAACCTCAGCGACAAGAGCCACAGCGATGATTAAGACAAGCAACGATTGATGATCCGGCCGACCAAGCTGAAATCCATGGGCTGCGATTGGCGAGGCCGCCAGCAGGAGAAGCATTGCCCAGCGGTATGGCAGTCGCTTCGCCGCGGACCAGAGAGCCAGAAAAACAAGGAGCGCCAGCCCAAGCAGCGGCGAAATCCAAGCGCCGGCCAACGCCAGATGCCGCTCCGAAAAAGGACGCAACACCTGCGAGAAGCCGGCGATGAGCGCATCCAACGGCATCGTGGTATGCGGCGTTGTTCCTGCGGGAAAATTTTCCCACTCATGATGCCGGATCGAGCGGAGTCCACTTTCTTCGATCATGCGAACCCGTGTCATCCGCGAGTAGCAATCGCCATCCGTGTAATAGACCTCACCACCGAAGAAGACCGCTTCGTGATTCCAAGTGAATGCGCCAAGCGCCAGCAGAAGCACGATGGCAAGACAGACACCCTCTTGAAGAAGGAACCATATTTTTCGAGGGCGCAGGATATTTCTCAACATCTTGTGGAGAATAGCGGCGTTCATCCCAATATCCTGTGGCCATTGCGAGAAAAAAGGTTTGTCCACCGCCAGCCTGCTCCATAAGATTCACGCCGCTTTGGCACAGACCGCCGAGCGCTTTTAAACCGAATTCCGACCAATTTCCCGATGTCCGACGAACAAAACACCACACCCGAAGGCGAAAAATACGACGCCTCCAAAATCGACAAACTCGAAGGCCTCGCCGGCGTGCGCCAGCGCCCTGGCATGTATATCGGGCCGACAGATGAACGCGGCCTGCACCATTGCGTTTTTGAGGTGCTCGACAACTCGATCGACGAACACCTGGCCGGCTTCTGCACGAAAATCGATGTCACCATTCATGTCGATGGATCCTGCTCGATCCAGGACAACGGCCGCGGCATTCCGGTAGACATCCATCCGAAATTCAAAATCCCAGCGCTCGAACTCGTGCTCACCAACCTCCATGCGGGCGGCAAGTTCGGCCAAGGTGCCTACAAATACTCAGGCGGTCTGCACGGCGTGGGCGCGAAGTGCGTCAATGCGCTCAGCGATTGGTTCAAGGTCGAAGTGACCCGCGATGGAAAGGTGCACCACATGGCCTTCGAGCGCGGTGTGACGATGCAAAAACTCACGGTCATCGGTGAGGTCAAAAACAAAAAGCAGACCGGCACACTCATCACTTTCCAACCCGACCCGACGATCTTCACGATCACGACGGAATTCCAATTTGCCAAACTCGCAGCCCGCCTGCGCGAACTCGCCTTCCTGAATCCTGGCCTCGAAATCACACTCACCGACGAGCGCGGCGAGACAGTTCGCTCCGAGCATTGGATTTACAAAATGGGCATCGAGGAGTTCGTCCGCCAGCTCGGCGAGAACAAGCAACTCCTCCATCCGAAACCCATCGTCATTGGCGGAAAACGCGAGGTCACTTTCAAAAACAAAGACCAAACCGAGATCAAGGACGACATGTATGTGGATGTCGTGCTGCAATACAACGACAGCTACAACGACCAGATTTTGTGCTTCACGAATGCGATCCCGAATCCCGATGGCGGCACTCACTCCACCGGCTTCCGCACCGCATTGACACGCACGATCAATCAATACGCCAAGGCCAATAGCTTGATCAAAGACAAGGACCCTTCGATCAGCGGCGACGATGTGCGCGAGGGCCTCATCTGCGTTCTGGCAATCAAACACCCGAACCCAGGCTTCGAGTCCCAGACGAAAGTCAAACTCGTCACTCCCGAGGTGGAAGGCATCGTCAGCTCGATCACCTACGAGAGCCTGATGACCTACTTCGACGCGAATCCTGCCGTCGCGAAGCGCATCATTGAAAAAGGCCTCACAGCCGCTCGTGCCCGCGAGGCCGCCCGCAAAGCCCGCGAAACCGTCCGCAAAGGCGCACTCACCGGCGGCGGACTGCCCGGCAAGCTCGCCGACTGCTCGGAGCGCGATCCCTCGCTCACCGAGTTGTATGTGGTCGAAGGCGACTCGGCCGGTGGTTCCGCCAAGCAAGGCCGCGACCGCCGCTACCAAGCGATCCTTCCGATCAAAGGTAAAATCATCAATGTGGAAAAAGCCCGCCTCGACAAGGTGCTTCAAAACACCGAGGTCCAGACGCTCATCACGGCGATCGGCACCGGCATTGGCTCCGGCGACCAAGAGGGTTCGTTCAACCTCGCTCGCCTGCGCTACGGCCGCATCATCATCATGACCGACGCCGATGTGGACGGTTCGCACATCCGCACTTTGCTTTTGACCTTCTTCTACCGCCAGATGCCGGAACTCGTGAAGCAAGGCAAAATCTACATCGCCTGCCCGCCGCTCTATCTCATCAAGCGCAAAAAGCGCGAGGAGTATGTGGACGACGACGCCGCACTCAACAAAATCCTCATCTCGCTCGGCGCCGAGGAAGTGAAATTGAAAAACCTCGCTGACGGCAAAATATCCACGCCCGCTCAGCTTCGCGAGATTCTCGAGTTGCTCCAGCGTTTGTCGAAATTCAGTGACTCGATCCGCCGCCACGGCGGCGATTTCGAAGCCTACCTGAGCGAGCGCGATCCCAAGACCGGTGCGCTTCCGACATACCTTCTCAAAGTCCGCGAGGGCAACACCGAGTGGGTCACCTATTTCCCAGGCGAAGCCCAGGTGCGCGAATTCCATTTGGAAAATCCCGATCTCAACCTCTTCGACATCGAGCCTGCCGAGGCACCGGTCGAAGGCGAGGTCACGGAGAAGCCGGTCGAAAAGGCGAAGAAAGCCGATCCCGCGACTCACCGCCGCGCCCGCCTCGTCGAACTCCACGAGTCGCACCCTGTGCAAAAACTCATCGATGAAATCGGTAAGAAGGGCCTCAAGGTCGAGCATTTCTCGAATCAGGACAAACCTCTCTTCGAACTCCTCGAAGGCGAAGGCGACAAAGCCAGCGCGCAACCAGTTTTCTCGATTCCTGAAATCCTCACCAAGATCATCGAAATCGGCAAACGCGGTCTCTCGATCCAGCGATTCAAAGGTCTGGGTGAAATGAACCCGAAGCAACTCTTCGAGACCACGATGAACCCCGAGAAGCGCCGCCTCCTCAAAGTCGACCTCAACGAGGAAAACGCCCTCGATGCCGACAAGATGTTCACCATCCTCATGGGCGACATCGTCGAGCCCCGCCGCCAGTTCATTGAAGACAACGCGTTGAATGCCCGCCTCGATGTTTGACATTCGTGACTACATGTGACTACATTCTGGCATGAAGAAATCCATCAACTACATCGACAGCCTTGAAGACAAGCCGTCAGCGGTTTTGCAAGAGATTGCCGTCATGCCAGGATTTGGTGAAACCATCAGCGTTCGCTCCGCAAAAGCGCATTTGTCCGCATTGCTCGAGTTAGTTGCTGGCGGTCGCGAAATCACAATCACCAGCGGAGGCAAGCCAAAGGCGCGGATCGTTTCGCCAGAACCAAAAAGGCGCGGCAGGCCATTCACGGGAACCGAAGCGCACTTGGCTAAAATGCCACCGTGGCGCGGCGGTCCTACCGCCGAAGAAATCATCCGCGAGGACCGCGACTCCAGGGGTTGGTGATGTATATAGACAGCGCGATCATTGTAAAAATGTTGATCCGGGAAGAGCTCAGCGATTTCTTTCAAAAAGCGCTTTCCGGTCTCGTCCTGCATACCGCAGAACTTTCTCTCGTCGAGGTAGGATCTGCCCTGCTTTCAAAAGTCCGGACCAAGACCATCAACGAAAAACAACGCGTTGCTGCGTTTAACATTTTTCAACAGAAAGTGGCTGACGAGCAGATTTTGATCATTCCGGTGGATTCACCTGTCTATTCCAAAGCCCGATCTGTCATCGAATTTTGTCATCCCGCTGTGGCCTTGCGGACGCTTGACGCCATCCATCTCGCGGCTTGCGATATGGCTCAGGAATTTCCCCTCTGTGCCACCGATAGCCGCATGCGTGCCGCCGCGACAAAGCTCCACATACCACTCTTTCCCGAAACACTGCCCACTTAATCCATGTATACCCAAAACGAAAAAGTCGAACTCGTAAATGTGTCCGAGGAGATGTCGAAGTCGTTCCTCGACTACTCGATGTCCGTCATCATCTCCCGCGCCCTGCCTGATGCGCGCGATGGTCTCAAGCCCTCGCAGCGCCGCATTCTTTTTGCGATGAACGAACTTGGCGTCCAGCCAAACCGCAAGCACCTCAAGTGCGCGAAGATCGTCGGTGAGACGATGGGCAACTACCACCCGCACGGCGACCAGGCGATTTACCCGACCCTCGTCCACATGGCGCAACCATGGGCGATGCGCGACATGCTTGTGGATGGCCAGGGCAACTTCGGCTCGGTGGAAGGCGATCCGCCAGCGTCCATGCGTTACACCGAGGCCCGCCTCCAGCACCTCGGCGCCGCGCTCATGACCGACATGGACAAAGGCACGGTCGACTTCAATCCGAACTACGACGAGACCCGCACAGAGCCCGCCGTTTTTCCAGCAGCTTTCCCAAACCTCCTCGTCAATGGCGGCACAGGCATCGCTGTGGGTATGGCGACCAACATGCCTCCGCACAATCTCGGCGAGTGCATCGACGGCATCTGCGCACAGATTGATGATCCATCGATCACCATCGAAGGGCTCATGGCTTATGTAAAAGGCCCGGACTTCCCGACTGGCTGTCTGATCCAAGGCATGACCGGCATTCGCTCGTATTTCGAGACTGGTCGCGGATCCGTGCGTGTGCGTGGCCGCATGGGCGTCGAGGAAGGCAAGGGTGGACGCGAGAGCATCGTCATCACCGAGATTCCCTACAATGTGAACCGTGCCGAGTTGGTCAAACGCATCGCCGAACTCGTGACCGAGAAAATTCTCACCGGCATCAGCGATGTGCGCGACGAGAGCGCCGAGGACACCCGCGTTGTCATCGATCTGAAGCGTGACGGCAATCCGAAGGTCATCATCAACAATCTCTACAAGCACACCGCGCTGGAGTCCTCCTTCAGCACGAACATGCTCGCGATCGACCGCGGCAAGCCAAAGCTCCTTTCGCTGAAGGACGCCAACACCTGCTACATCGAGCACCGCCGCGAAGTCATCCTTCGCCGCACCCGCTTCCTTCTCAACGAAGCCGAAGTCGAATGCGAGAAGCTCGAAGGCTATCTCATTGCCCTCGCCAACCTTGACGACTTCATCAAAATCATCCGCGATTCGAAGGACCGCGACGACGCCAAGCAAAAGCTCATGGCACTCGGCTGGACTCAAAAGGCCGTCGAGCAAATCGGCATCCTCATCCGTAGCGACGCCCGCATCGTTGATGGCAAATACCGCTTCACCGAGAAGCAGGTCGGCCACATCCTCGACCTCCGCCTCTATCAACTCACCGGCATGGAGCGCGACAGCATCAAGAGCGAATACGACGCCCTCATCGCCACCATCAAGGACCTCATGGACATCATCGCCCGCGAGAAACGCGTCCTGACGATTATCAAAGACGAGCTCCGCGAGATCCAAAGAAAATACGCCACCCCGCGCCGCACACAGATCGTTCCCGAGCAGGGCGAGATGGCCATAGAAGACCTCATCGCCAACGAAGGCGTCATCGTCACCCTCACTCACAACGGCTTCATCAAACGCACACTCGTCAGTTCCTTCCGCGCCCAGAAACGCGGCGGTAAAGGCGTCATTGGCATGACAGCCCGCGAGGCCGAGAAGGCAGAGGACAGCGACTTCGTCGAGTATCTCTTCACCGCCACCACGCACGACTATCTCATGTTCTTCACTGAGAGCGGTCGCTGCTATGTCGAGCGCGTGTTTGAGATTCCAGAAGGATCCCGCGCCAGCAAAGGCCGCTCCATCGCGAACCTCCTCGAGCTACGCACAGACGAAAAAATCGCTGCGACCATCCGTGTTCAAGGCCAGAAGACCGACGAGGAGACCTGGAATGAAAACCTCCATGTCCTCTTCGCCACACGCAGCGGCATTGTGAAAAAATCGAACCTCAACGATTTTAAAAACATCCGCAAAGGCGGCATCATCGCCATCCAGATTGAGGAAGGCGACCGCCTGATCGACTGCAAACTCACCACCGGCCACGACGAGATCGTTCTCATCACTCACGAAGGCATGAGCATCCGCTTCACCGAAGAGGAACTCCGCGACCAAGGCCGCAACACGGTAGGCGTCTGGGGCATCCGCCCTGAAAAAGGCGACTACATCGTCGGCACCGCCGTCGTGAACAAGGACGCCCAACTCCTCGTCGCAGGTGAGAATGGCCTCGGCAAGCGCACGAGCTTCGAGGAATACCGCCTCCAAGGCCGCGGCGGCAAAGGCATCATCACCATGAAAACCACCGAAAAAACCGGTGGTGTCGCCGGAGCCCTGACCGTCCGCAACGACGACGAGCTCATGCTCATCACCAACAAAGGCAAAATGGTCCGCACCCGCATCGCCGAAATCCGCGAAACCGGCCGCAATGCCCAAGGCGTGAAACTCATCGACCTCCGCGCCGGCGAAGTCCTCCAAGGCATCGCCCCCGTCGTCAGTGATAAAGAGGACGAAGATTCGGGAGCCGAAGCCGCTTCGTAAACACGGCACTTCAAGCTGATCACAAAAGAGGGATTCGCCAGTCGAATCCCTCTTTTTTTGCACAGGCGGCTTGATTGAAAGTCCCGGGAATGTTTACTCGGCCAACCATGGAAACACCCTTGCCAACGGATGAGATCGATGCATCCCTCAAGAGCCTGCCTGGTTGGGAATACAGCAACGGGCGCCTGAGCGCGGATTATCGATTCCCGAATTTCGTTCAGGCATTCGGCTTCATGACCTCGGTGGCTCTGGAGGCCGAGCGGATGGACCACCACCCGGACTGGTGGAATTCCTACAACAAGGTGCGAATCGAACTCGTCACCCACAGTGCCAAGAGCGTTACAGAGAAAGATGTTTTACTCGCCCAAAAAATCCAACAACTGGCAACCCGGCGAGGCTGACCTCGCAGGCCGTTGCGATCACTCGTAACGCAGGGCGGTGATGGGATCGATGCCGGAGGCCTTCGCAGCGGGGTATAAGCCGGAGACAAGTCCCGCCACAATGGCGAAGCATACGGCAAAAACAATGGCGTCCCATGTGAGGACAGGGACATTCTCCGCAGGGGCGATGGATTTGAGAATCTCGATGAGTCCGAGGGAGGCCACAATACCGAGCAGACCTCCAAGCAGCGAAACGAGCATGCTTTCGATGAGGATTTGCCAAAAGATATCCCGCTGGCGGGCACCGACGGCAAGACGGATGCCGATTTCGCGGACTCGCTCGGAGATGCTGGCGAGCATGATGTTCATAATCCCGATGCCGCCTACGATGAGGCTGATGGCGGAGATGAGGCCACCGCTGAGGCGGGCGGCGCGGACGCTGCTCTCCATGCGGTCGAACCAGTCCTGGCGGGTCTCAAGATCGAAGTCGTCCACGCCGCGGTGGGTGATGTCGAGGATGCGGCGCACCTGGTCGAGGGCGGGGCGGAAGTGATCCAAATCCCCCACCCTCACGGTGAGGGTTTCGAGTTTCATAGTTTCGAGGGAGTCGAGCGGGAAGGCGCCGGAGCGAAGTTCGTGGAACATGGTGGTGAAGGGAACGAGGACGGTTTCGTTTTTTTGCCGGAAGGGATCCCAGCGGCGTGACGGGCTTCTGCCGGCGCGGCGGGCGCGGGCCTGCTCCTCCATTTCATACAGAGGGAGAACTCCGACGACTTCGAATGGCCGGTTGTCGATGAGGATGGTTTTTCCGACGATGAGGCGGGGAGGAATGCCGGGCCAGAGGTTCTTGGCCACGGTGTCGCCGACGACCGCGCAGCGCGACCCGCGCTCGAGATCGAGCGGTGTGAGAAAGCGTCCTGCGGCGAGCTCGTGCATGGCGATGACAAAATGGTCTGGATAGACGCCTCGCACCATGCGGCGGTCGGGATTTCCTCCGCCATCGGTGGCGACGGCGGTGGTCACCGAAATTTCAGGCGAGACATGGGAAATGAATGTGGCCGAGCGGCGGATGGCTTCGGCGTCGCGCAGGGTGCGCCCTGGCGAGAGATTCGCGAATTCGAATTTCCTGCTTGAGGGCTCTTTGTTGACGATGGACACGAACTCGAGTCCACCCATCTGCTTCATGAAAATACGGGTTCCCTCCTCGATGCCGCGAGTGAGGGCCATGGTGGCAATAAGACTGCTCACACCGAGGACGATGCCGAGCATGGAGAGGGCGGTGCGGAACTTGTGGGCGGCGATTTCGCGGAGGCCGATGGAGATCGCGACGAGTGGGTTCATGGCTTGTATTCGCGGGTTATGCGGCCGTCGCGGATTTCGATGACGCGGCGTGAGCGGGCTGCGATGGCGGGGTCGTGCGTGACGAGCACAACGGTCTTCCCGGAAGCATGGAGGGCGTCGAACATTTCCAAAATCATGCGCCCGGTGGCGGAGTCGAGGTTGCCGGTGGGTTCGTCGGCAAAAAGGATGCGGGGATTGTTGACGAGGGCGCGGGCTATGGCGACGCGCTGGCACTGGCCGCCGCTGAGCTGGGGCGGACGGTTGGAGAGGCGGTCTCCGAGGCCGACATCAGTCGCAGCCTGCTTGGCGCGGGCAAGGCGCTCGCGGGAGGGAACACCGGCATAGATGAGCGGCAGGGCGATGTTCGAAACGACATCGAGTTTCGGCAGGAGATTGAAAGCTTGGAAAACAAAGCCGATTTCACGGTTGCGCACGCGGGCGAGTTCGTCGTTGGAGGCTTTGGCGAGATCGTTGCCGCAGATTTCCATTCGGCCGGCGGTGGGAGTATCGAGGCAGCCGAGGAGGTGCATGAGCGTGGATTTGCCGCTGCCGCTCGAGCCGATGATGGCAATGAACTCGCCCTCTTCGATGCGGAGATTGACCTCATCGAGTGCCCGTATTTCCTGATCGCCGACGCGATAGACTTTGCTGAGGCCTTCGAGGTGGATGAGGCTCACGACTTGGATTTTTTTGAGGCGTTTTTGGAAGGCTCGGGTGGCTCGACGAGAAGAACCTCCTCGCCTTCGCGAATGCCGGACTGGATTTCGGCATCATTCGCGTCGATCGCTCCCACGGTGACTTCGCGCCGGACAGGTTTGCCGTCCTCGAGCACATAGGCGACCTTGCGGCCCTGGTTTTCGAAGATGGCTGTGAGCGGCACGGCGACAACGCCGGCGGCCTTCGGCAAGGCGAGGCGCACGCTCACGGACACGCCGGGCTTGAGGCCCGCCTCATTGCTGTCGATGAGGCCACGCACCTCGAAGCCCTTGATGTTATTTTTCACGCTGGCCAACGGGGCGATAAAGTAAAGTTTGGCGGAGGCGGCGGACTCGCCGGAGTCTGGCGACTTCAGGATGAGTTGCTGGCCCAGGCTGAGCTTGGGGGCGTCGAGCTGGTTGACTTGGGAGATGATCAGAAGGCTGGAGAGATCAGCGAATGTCATGAGACTGGTGCCGGAATTCACGCTGGCAGCGCCCACGACGACCTGGCCTTCGCTGACGGGGATTTCGAGGACGGTTCCATCGAAGGGCGCGAGGACGCGGGTTTTCGCGAGGCGGTCATCGACGGTCTGGCGGCGGCGGAGGGCTTTATCGAGGCCGTTTTCCTCGATGCGGAAGTCGGCCATCATGTTAAGAAATTCCTCTTCGCTCAGAAGCCTGCGCTCGTGGAGTTGGCGGGCGCGGTCGAAGTTGCCCTTGGATTTTCCCATGGTGAGCCGCGCGCCCTCGATCTCAGTCTCGGCGGCGGCGCGCTCGTTGAGCAGATCGGTGTCATCAATCGTCACCAGCAGGTCGCCTTTTTTTACACTCTGTCCGGGCGTGACATGGATGCGGCGGATTTTTCCACCGATCTCAGGCTTCACATCGACCTGGAGCGAGGGTTTGACCTCGCCGGCGAGTGGCAACTCGGGGGCGATGTCGGCGCGGCGGGCCTTGGCTGTCGGGAAATCCTCTTTTTTCTCAAGAGGGGAGAAAGGCGGCCAGCCTTGGTAAAAAGCGGTTCCAGCAAGAATAAAAACGAGGACGACGGCGGAGAGGTATTTGGTCACGGAGCGCTTACTCTACAGGCTCAGGGTGTTTTTTCAACCAACACCGCTGCAGCGGCGGTGTAGCCATGAAGGGCATTCAGTCCACGGACCGGGGCGATCTCGCCATTGCAGAAACAGCCGGCGAGAGGCTTATTGCCAAGCGCCTCGGCAAGCTCGGAGGCGTCCCGGTTTGCCGTGCCAAAGAAATTTTTTCCGCGACCGAGACACGAGAAAAGAAGCGCGCCATAGGCACGCCGCTTCGCAAGGCGGGCAGGCTCGTAACCACGCGCCAGATCTTCGATGGCGGCGTTGGGATTCCGAATCTGGTATTGGAGAGTCTGGCCGATACGCGGGATGCCGGCTATGACCACAGCGCCGGAGTCGGGATCCGCACCGATGATGCTTTTCACGAGAAAGTCGCCGGAGTTGAACTCGTGGATGTATTCGGAACCTGCAAGACCGGCAAAGAGGTTGCCCCTAGCGTTGGATTTCTCATCGTCGCTGAGCGTCTCAAAGGCACGCTCCAAAGCACGGTAGGCAGGCTGCCCTCCAACGGCGTAAATGACATTGTGCTCGGCGCGCGTCACCGTAAAAGGCTCCCCAATCGGGCGGCATCCCTGACTCAGAGCCGGAACAATGGCCGTGCGGCCAAGGACGGAAACGGCGACGGCATCGACAGGCTCGCCATTGATGAACGCAGAAACTTCATCGGCATTGCCCCCGCTGGCAAGCCCACCGACCAGACCAATCCCGGGATTTCGGCGATTGAAGGAACCGATCCACTCCTCGATTGGAAAAACAAAGGGATTGGCCACCAAGATGCATCCGTTCGCACTTGTCACCGTTGAAAAATCATCGCCAGCCAGAGCCAACGGATCGCCGAATTCACCTTGGCACGCCATGATGGAAAATCCCGTCCCACCCTCAAATTCGCTCCCACCCTCGATTCGGCCCCCGGTCGTGCAACCCACGATGTCCTGAATATGCCCATCAACGCGCAGGATTTCACAGAACTCGGCGATATGGGGCATGTAGTTCGCGCTGACAAAGGCAAAAGCCATGCGTGCCGGCGTCTTGAGCGTTTCCCTCAAATGCAGGGCCGCCGAGAGAACCTCGGAGGCCTTGTAGACACCGTTCACATGATAGCTGGCTGCTTTGAACTTACCCATCGCCCCATCATTGCGCACCACTTCCGCGAGTCAATCCAGCGGTCCAAGGGCGGACATTTTTCATCCAAGAATACGGCGAATGTTTTTCACGGAATCAAAGCACTCGAGCGCACAAGCCCGCGCGGCGCGGGAGAGACGGTCCCAGTCCAGAAGAACGCGGCGCGCACACTCCACGGCAGTCGCCTTGTCATACATCCACAGGAAACCGCTCTCGGCAGGCAGGTATTTCTCGGCAGCGGTGGATTCCGTAATGACCGGACGCCCGAGCGCCAGAAAAGCCGCTGCTCGATCGCTGATCCAGCCCGTCCGCGTCAAATCATCCACTTTCACTGGTGTGAACTCAGCCAGAGATCCGCGCAGATAGTTAAAATAATGCTCCGGCGAGCAAACGACATCACGCGGGTAAACATGGTGCCACCCGTGCGCCCGCAACCGGTCGGCCTCGGCATCATCGGGATTCATGTGCATCGCCAATTCCCAATCCACCTCCGGCACCTCCGACGGCACATCGAGATACGGCTCGAATTGCGCACGCTTCGAGTAGTCGCGGTAAACTCCATCAATTTCCAGCCACCCCTCCCAATACCACTGGCCAACCGTGGTGAAACGGTTCGTTGTAGGACGAGGGGAGGGTTGCAGAAGCTCCGTGTCCACGATGGGGTAAAATGTTTTCCACTCAACCCCTGGCAGAGGCTTGGGAAGACGACACTCAGGCGAATGCATGTTGAGGCCGATTGACCAAAACTCCGTATGGAACGACTGCCCCAGCTCCAACCTGTCCATCCAAAAACAAATCTCAGTCGGGTCGATATTAATGTAAACGCGACGCTCGAAGAGTTGCAAAAGCGGCGGCCTGATCGAATAGCTCAGGTTCAACAAAGTGGTGGGACCGCCAAGGCGCTCGCGAAATTCACGCTCCGACATGCCGTGAAAATCAAAGCCCGCGAGATCCTGCACCTCGGACGCCTCGCGTTGGTAAAGCAAAACATACTTCAGACCATACTGGCGCATACGCTCCTCAAAAATCCGAATGCAACGCGCATCCAACTCCGCATCCCCCGAGGCAGGCATGAGCTCCAACCAAAAATAATCAACCCCCAGCCGCTTCAAGCCCAATGCCCATTGGAGCGGCACAGAGAAATTGCCCCCGCCCTCAGGATACTTCGCCGCAAATCCGCTACCCAAAAAAACCGAGCCCGCATCGTTCATATGAAGGCCAAGTCTTAACGGATAACCGCCCAAGCGCACGGCGAAAAAAACAAGCCCTGTGTGGTTTGAAGCCGCAGCGCACAGATTCCCTTTTTCAACTTGAGACGAAGGGATTTTCATGCGAAGCAAATCATCAACACGGGCCGTGGCTCAGCTTGGTAAGCGCTTCGTTCGGGACGAGGAGATCGCGGGTTCGAATCACGCCGGCCCGAGATTTTTTTACTATGAATACAACATTACTTGTTTTGGCTGCCGGTATGGGCAGTAGGTATGGTGGGTTGAAGCAGATGGATGGCGTTGGGCCGGGCGGGGAGACGCTTCTCGACTATTCGGTTTATGATGCGGCACTGTCCCGTTTTGACCGGGTTGTGTTTGTGATTCGCCGGGATTTTGAGGAGGAGTTCAAGGATCGCGTGGGCCGCCGCTACGAAGACCGCTTGGATGTGGGCTATGCATTTCAGCAGCTCAACGATCTACCCGAGGGCTTCAGCGTGCCTGAGGGGCGCACGAAACCATGGGGCACGGGGCATGCGATTCTTGCTGCCCGTGATGTGGTCGATTCTCCATTCGTGGCGATCAATGCGGATGATTTCTATGGTCGCGATGCCTTTGCGGCTGTAGGCGGATTTTTGCAGGCTCATCAAAAAGAAGGGACTCGTTTTTGCATGGGTGGCTACAGGCTTGATGCCACGCTTTCCGATCACGGCAGTGTGTCGCGCGGGGTTTGTCAGGCGGATGCGGATGGATTGCTCAAGACTGTGCGCGAGCACACGCAAATCCAGCGCACGGCGCAGGGCATAACGGATTTGGCCGAAGGCGTCGAATTCACCGGCGCGGAGCGTGTTTCGATGAACTGCTGGGGCTTCACTCCTGAGGTGTTTCCATTGCTGGAAGCCGGCTTCAAAGATTTTCTGAAAGCCCGTGGAGGCGAGGAGAAGTCAGAATTTTACATTCCGAATGCCGTGGCGGACATGGTCTCAAGCGGTGCCGCAACCGTGCAACTCGTGCCCGTGGAGAGCCAATGGTTCGGTGTGACCTACCGCGAGGATCGGCCTCTGGTGGCGGCGGCCTTGGCGGAACTCACGGCTAAAGGGGAGTATCCCACGCCGCTGGGCTGAGCCTTTGAAGTAAGCTCCCTGAAAGCTGTTCGAAGCCGTTCTTACAGAGAAATGGGCCATGCCGGAGGATGGCCCTCCAAGGGGAACGCAGCGCGCTGACGCGCGGTGGAAAACTTCACACCAACCGGGCTGAGTGCCTTCTACCGACCGAGAGCTTTGCTGAGAGCGCGGCTGAGGACTTTGAGGGCCTTGACGCGGGCATACCACTTGAAGTTGGCGGGTATCACTGTCCAAGGCGCGAGGTCGGTGCTTGTTTTTTCAAACATGTCCTCGGCGGCTTCGATGTGTTCGTTCCAGCGCTTGCGGTTGCGCCAGTCCTCGTCACCGATTTTCCAGTGTTTGTAGGGATCCGCCGCGCGGGATTTGAAGCGGACGAGTTGTTCATCCTTGGTGACATGAAGCCAGAACTTCACGAGCACTGTGCCGTCATCAACGAGCATTTTTTCAAATTCGTTGATCTCCCCATACGCACGCTGCCAGGCAGCTTGGGAGCAAAAGCCCTCGACCCGCTCGACAAGCACGCGGCCATACCATGAGCGGTCGTAGATGGCCATGTTTCCGCGAGGCGGGAGCTTTGACCAGAAACGCCACATGTAGTGGCGGGCGAATTCCTCGGCCGTGGGTTTGTTGATGGAATAAACGCGAAGAAGTCTGGGATCGAGGCGCTCGGTGAGGCGCTTGATGGTTCCGCCCTTGCCTGCGGCGTCAGGCCCCTCGATGACGATCACAATCGGAATCTGCTTTTCATGGAGCTCGAGCTGCATGTTGAGAAGCTCGAGTTGATATTGCTTCACCTGGCTCTTGTATTCCTCCTGCGTGAGGGATTTCGACTGATCGAGATCGTTGAGACGAATGCGTTCTTTTGGCATGGGTGTCGTGGAGCGGTTTTTAGACAGGATTTACGGGATGAACAGGAAAAAGGTGGCAGCAATTGAAGGGAAGAACCCGTTGGCTCAGTATTTCAAAATCCGCTCGAGAAATTGCTTCACGGCAGGGTGGCGAGGATGCTGAAAAAACTCCTCCGCTGCAGCGCACTCGAGCACGCCGCCTTGAGCAATGAAGGCGACGCGGTCGGCCGAGCGGCGCGCAAAGCCCATTTCGTGCGTGACGAGAATGATGGGTTTTCCGGACTCACGCAGCTCGGCAATCACATCGAGGACTTCGGCAGTCATCTCCGGATCGAGTGCCGAGGTGGGTTCGTCCAAAAGGAGAAAAGCGGGATCCACCGCAAGGGCCCGGGCAATGGCGACACGCTGTCGCTGGCCACCGCTGAGTTGGGCGGGCTGCTTGGCCGCGTGTTCGGCGAGATGGAAGCGCTTCAGGACATCCATCGCCCGCTCACGGGCGGTTGCCACATCTAGCCGATGAACCTCGGTGAGTGGCAGCATGACATTTCCGAGTGCGCTGAGGTGGGGAAAGAGGTTGAAAGCCTGAAAAACAATGCCGGTGCGGCTACGGTGGAGTCTGAGATGCTCCTCGTCCCGGGGCAGTGGCTTGCCATCGACAAGGATTTCACCCGCATCGGGGGAATCAAGGCCGGCGAGCAGTCGAAGGAGTGTGGACTTACCTCCGCCGGATGGTCCGATGAGCGCGAGGGTGTGGGCAAAGTCGACCTGGAAATCCACGGCATCCAGCACGGTCTGGGATCCAAATGTCTTTGTGAGACCGCGCAGAATGATTTTCATCTTTTGCGAAGCTTCTCAGGGATTTCGTCGGGGATGACACCGAAGTCCGGCAAGGGAACCTCGACGACTTCCTCCACGATGACGGGATCGAATGGCACGCCCGGAGCCACAGGCGGCGCGGCGCGGAGATCGCTGAACGCGACATAGCCGGTGCGGTTGTCGAGCAGGCGCACAAATGCGTAGCCTGAGTCCTTTTTGAGAACATTCAGTGTCATCTCTTTTTCGAGCTTCTCTGGCGGGAATGCCTGAGCTGGCCCGCTTCGAAAAAACTCGGCGCGTCCTATGGTGATGAACTCGGGCGGCGCGTCCTTGTCGAAATGCTCCACAGAAGCGCATCCGGTCAGGAGCAGGCAGACAATAAAAGCGATGCGTTCACATTTCATAGCGCACTTTGGATTCCAAGTATTTCGTCCAGAGCGAAACTGGCAGTGTGAGCACAAGATAGCAGATGCCGAGCGGAACAAAACTCTCAAAGGTGCTGTAGGTCGCCGAATTGATCTGGTTTGCCGCAAAGGTGAGTTCCGGAATTCCGATGATATAGAGCAGCGAGGAGTCCTTGATGAGCGAAGAAAACTGACCCGCCACGGGAGGCAAAATCTGACGCAGCACCTGAGGAAAAATGACAAAGCGGTAAGTCTGCGCGGTCGTGAGACCAATCGCGCGGGCGCTGTCCCATTGGGAGCGGCCCACACTCTCGATGCCAGCGCGTATGATTTCCGCAATGTAGGCGCCGCTGAAGAGCGAGAGAATGACGATCCCCACAGATACACGTTCATTCCAGCCCACGGCGTTGGCGATGCCGTAGAATCCGAAAAGCACGAGCACGACAAGCGGTAGTCCCCTCACCGTCTCGACATACGCGGCGGCGGTGTAGCGCAAAGGCAGAAAGGCCGAGCGTCGCGCCAGCGCGGTGAGAGCACCGATGGCTGTGCTGAGCAAGAGGGCAGCGGCCGAGATGCCGATTGTGGCGGCCCAGCCATTCAAAAAAGTCATCCGATAACCCCACACCTGCTCCCAGTTTTTCAAGGAATGGGAAAAGGCCAACCAGCACAGACCGGAATAGGCCAGAAGCAGAAGCAGGATGGTGACAACCTTTGCGGACGCCCGCGCCGGACTCGTCGGACTATCGATAAAAAAACCCGCCTGCATATCGACTCAGGATGCCGAGGCTTGCACCGAGACCAATTCGCCTCCCGAGAAACGAAGGCTCAACTGGATGGGATGGCAACACACCGAGCAATCCTCGATCATTTCGACAGACGGGTGAGAGGTGTCGGCCAGAATGCCGAACAGTTCCCCGCAGTAGGGGCACTCGATCTCGACATCCTCTACGCCATCCATCGCAGGTTAGTCCTCCAGCGGGATTCTCTTGGCGTCGCTCCAGAGGCCCTCGAGATCATAGAAGGCGCGTTTCGAATCCAGAAAGAGATGGCAAATAAGACCGCCAAAATCGGTAACGATCCATTGGCTAACGGGGAAGCCATCGGCCGAAATGGGTCGTTCTTCACATTCCTCACGGGCTTTTTCCCGGATCGATGAGGCGATGGCTTTGAGCTGCGGTTCCGAGTTGGCAGAGCAAATGAGGAAGAAATCGGTGAAGTCGGAGACGCCGCGCATGTCGAGGAGGACGATGTCTTCGGCCTTTTTATCAGCGGCTGCCGACGCGCAGACGCGGGCGAGTTTTTCAGTATCAGTCATTCAGGTAAAGTTGATGCCGAGTGAGAATCGCGCAAACGGCGTCCGGCAGCAAGTAGCGAACCGAGAGGCCTCGGGCAATGCGATTCCGGATATCTGTAGAGGAAATATCGATATTGCGGCTGATGACTGGAAATCCCTCGACGGGCTGCAAGTTACCCCGGGCCAGCACGACGAAGTATGCCAATTTCTTGAGCTCGTCGATTTCCAGCCATGTGTGCAGCGAGGAAACATTGTCCTCTCCGATGAAATAAAAAAGCTCCGCCTGGGGAAAACGCCGCCGCATGAGCCTCACCGTATCAACGGCGAAGGACGGCCCCTCGCGCTCTGCCTCGCAGGCATCCATCGAAAACCGGGGCTCTCCTGCAATGGCGGCCGCGACCATTTCACAGCGAAGACGGGCGGCCACAGGCGGGTGGGCGAGCTTGTGGGGAGAGACATTCACAGGAATAAAAATGACACGATCCAAGCCGAGGGACTCCATGGCATCACGCGCCAGAATGAGATGTCCGTGGTGGATGGGATCGAAGCTCCCGCCGAACAGACCGATTTTTTCTGAAGAAATCATTTCGACAGCCCGCATCAAATCTGGTTTTCCCCTCCCCATGCCATCCCAAAATCCCGGTCAGCTTCTTCTCGTTGGTGTTCCCGGAGCGGAACTCGATTCCGAATCCGCCCGCCTCTTTCGCCAAATCCAGCCCGGAGGGTTCATCCTCTTCGGCCGAAACATCAAGACGCCCCAGCAACTTCGCAAGCTCATCGACGACCTCCGGGATCTTAGCAGCGTTGAGCCAATCATCACCATCGACCAGGAGGGAGGTCGCGTGTCCCGCCTCAAGCTTATCGGCAACGAACCTCCCAACGCCCAGCAACTCCGCGACTGCGGGGATCTGGATTTGATTCGCCGCCATGGAGACATCACCGGCCGCATCCTGCGCATTTTCGGCTTCAACCTGGACCTCTGCCCTGTGCTGGACATTTCCTTCGACGACGAGGCCGACAACTCGCTTCGAGGGCGCTGCTACGGCCGTGATGTCGCCGAGGTCATTGAAAAATCCAGCGCCTTCAACGAGGCACTACGCGCCACCGGAGTGATGAGCTGCGGCAAGCATTTCCCCGGCTATGCCTCGGCCGGCCTCGACCCGCACCACGAACTTCCCCGCATCGAGCGCTCGAAGGAACTCATGGAAGAGCACGAACTCGCCGTCTTCCGCCACTTCGCAAAATCGGTGGATAGCATGATGATCGGACACATCGCCGTTTCAGGACTGGATGCAGTGAACCGCCCCGCCTCGCTCTCCCCCGTCATCATCCGCGACCTGCTGCGGAAGGATATGGGATTTAAGGGCCTCGTGATGACAGACGATCTCGATATGGGAGCCATTCTAAACCACTACGGATTTGATGAAACGATGCGCCTCGGCATCGAAGCGGGCAACGACATGCTCATGATCTGCCACCGCATTGAAATGGCCGCTGCCGCCAAAAAAGCCATCGACACCATGGGCAAAAAACTCGACGAGGCCCTTGAGGCCATGGCCCTCTGCAAGTCCCGCCTCGCGCCGCCTACGCCATTTTCGCTAGAGGCCTTCCATGCGGTGGATGCCGAAATTTACGACCTCCGCGTTGCTGTTTTGGGACCCGAATTGGCCGCGCAGCGCAGCCCGGAGGATGGCAAACGGTCGCCGGTGGAGCTTTATTAATAGGACCGCCCCATTTATTCTGAACCCACTTTGAGCACGCCAAACCGAGTCAATATCCGCACGCCTGATGTCATGGCCCATGTGCAGGCACAGGTTGAAAAACATTATCGCAGCGAACTGGTGGAAAAGATCCGGGCGCACGGCGGGGTGCTTCAGGTCGGCAATACGACCATCCGCTTGGCGAAGGAATTCGGTTTTTGCTACGGGGTCGAGCGGGCCATCGATCTGGCCTATGCGGCAGGGAAGGTTTTCACCGACAAGCGGATTTTTCTTCTGGGTGAAATCATTCACAACCCAGATGTGAATGCTCAGATGGATTCGCTCGGCATTCAACATCTCGCCGCACACCCTTCCGATGCGGACCTGAAGAACTTGAAATCTGATGATGTCGTCATTGTGCCAGCATTCGGAGCCGAGGTGTCCGTAATCGACGCAGTGAAGGCTCATGGTTGCCAGATCGTAGATACAACCTGCGGGGATGTGATGAGCGTCTGGAAACGCGTCCGGCAGAATGCCACCGAAAGGGTCACTTCGATCATTCATGGCAAGGCCGCACATGAGGAGACGCGAGCCACAGCCTCGCGGGCTCTGGGCGGTGATGGATCCGGACATTTTGTGATCGTGCTGGATCTCAAGGAGGCCGGTAAAGTGGCCGACTACATGGTCAATGGCGGCGACCCAGCCGAGTTTCTGACCACCTTCCGTGGAGCAGTAAGCCCGGGCTTCGATCCGCTGCAACACCTCCAGCGCATCGGCGTGGCGAACCAAACCACCATGCTGCGCAGCGAAACAGAGGCCATTCAGAACCTGCTTCGGGAAGCCGTGGCAAAGCGCGATGGGGGCAGCACAGCAAACTTCCGCTACTTCGACACAATCTGCGGAGCCACGCAGGATCGACAAGACGCCCTCTTCCAACTCCTCAACGAATCCTTGGACATGCTCATCGTGGTCGGCGGCTACAATAGCTCAAATACAACCCACTTGGCTGAAATTGGCTCTGAAAAGCTCCCGACATGGTTCATCCGCAATGCAACCTGCCTTGTCTCGGCGAATGAAATCCACCACTTCGACCTCCACGCGAAAAAGGAGACCATTTCCACAGCTTGGCTCCCGGACCGCAATAACATCACCTTTGGAATAACTGCTGGTGCGAGTTGCCCGAACAGCCTCATCGAAGAAACCCTCCGCCGCTTACTGGAACTACGCGGAGAGTCAGTTGGCTGAGGTTTCATCCCAACGGGATTTGACTGACTTTTTCTCCCCTGCGCATTAGGGTCGCCGCACTCATGAAAACCGAAGTTATCCCTCACGCTGGCTGGGAGCGCAATCTGCGGCTCGCGAATGATCAGATCGAACTCGTTGTCACACTCGATGTGGGACCGCGCATCATCAGCCTCCGCACAAAAGACGGGGCGAATGTTTTCAAGACCTTCGATGAACAACTCGGGGGCAAGGGCGAGACGGAATGGATGATTCGCGGGGGCCACCGCTTCTGGATCGCACCCGAGGATGTGGAGCGAACCTACCATATCGACAACCACCCGCCCCGGCATTGGGTGGATTCCACCACGGGGGAGTTTATTTTTGAAGCTGAGCAAGAGGACGGCGGACGCATTTTGAAGACGCTCGGGATCACGATTTCGCCGGATTCTCCGAGAGTGAGAGTCCGGCACACGGCCAAGAACACCGACTCCAAACCGCTCGAATTTTCCGCATGGGCGCTGAGTGTGATGAAGGCTGGAGGCACCGCTGTGATCCCCCAACCGCCGCTTGGAGAACATCCGAGGGATTTGCTGCCGAACCG
>JBIIUB010000157.1:0-2897 GCA_044340205.1 Terrimicrobiaceae bacterium | reverse complement strand
GGCTTTGAGCGCGGGTTTCGACTCGGAGGCGATGCTGGCAAAGAGGTTTTCCAGCGTGGTGCGCTGCGGTGTGGAAAGCTTGGTGTCACGAAGGTCGGACAGGCGCTCTTCACTGAGCATGCGCGCGGATTTTTCCGAATCCATCACGACCAATTCGTCGCCCGCATTCGGGAGCCCGCTCAATCCGAGGATTTTCACCGGCATGGATGGACCAGCTTCTTTGACTGGTTTTCCAAGATCGTTGATGAGTTGTTTGACCTTGCCCCAATGGTTGCCACAAATGAAGACATCGCCTGCTTTCAATGTGCCCATGCGAACGATCACAGTGGCTGTCGGGCCACGGCCTTGCTCAACTTGGGCTTCGATGACCGTGCAGCGGGCGTCCAAGGACGAGCTGGCTTTGAGTTCCAGCATTTCCGCTTCCAAGAGCATGGAGTCGAGAAGGTCGCTTATGCCGGTGCCTTTTGTGGCGCTCACCGGAATGCAGATCGTTTCACCGCCCCAATCTTCGGGAGTGAGGCCTTTTTCCTGCAATTGGGTGCGGACACGGTCGGGATTCGCCGAAGGCATGTCGATTTTGTTGATGGCCACCATGATTTTTACCTTGGCGGCTTTGGCGTGGGAGATCGCTTCGAGCGTCTGTGGCATGAGGCCGTCATCTGCTGCCACAACAATAACTACGATGTCCGTGACATTGGCTCCCCGGGCGCGCATGGCGGTGAAGGCGGCGTGGCCGGGCGTGTCGAGGAAGGTGATTTTGTGGCCATTGCGCTCGACGCTGTAGGCGCCGATGTGCTGCGTGATGCCGCCGGCTTCACCGGCTGCGACGCGGGCTTTGCGAATAGCATCGAGAAGGGAGGTTTTGCCGTGGTCCACATGGCCCATGAAAGTGATAATCGGGGCGCGAAGCTGGAGTTCGTCGATCTTGGCAGGCTCGGGAGCCTTGGGAACCTCGACCTTCGCTTCGACCTTATGATGTCCCTTCGATGTGTCCTTGCGCTCACGCTCGAATACAAAGCCATGCATATCGCAAACCTTTGCGACGACATCCGCCTCAACGGTCTGGTTGAGATTGGCGAAAATCTGCAGCGACATCAGGTCTTTGATGAGCTGGAACGGCTTGAGGCCAAGCTCTTCGGCGAGAACTTTGACAGCAACTGGAGGCTTGATGTTGAGAACTTTTTTACCGGAGACCTCGGCGGCGGGTTCCTCGCTGGCTTCCACGACGGCCGGTTCGGCCACCTCGGGAGCAGGTTCCGGCTCTGGCTCGGGAGCGGGCGGCGGAGGAGTCTGCGAGACAGGCGGAGCTACGAGAGGCTTGATGAATGGCTTGATTCCAACTTTGTCGGAGGTCTTTTTGACTTTTTTAACCGGCTCGAGCAGGTCGACGGTTGGTCCCTGGACTTTTGGCTCCGGGGCTGGGGTGGCAGATGGCGCTGGAGTTTCAGCGGCGGAGCGCGAAGTGCGCGTGGAACGCGAGGAACCCGCCGCACGCTTTGTCGCGGTCGGCTTTTCCTCGGTGGATGTTTTCTTGGTTTTCTCTGCCATGGTAAATTGCGAGCCGGGGGAACGATTTCATACCCCTCAGGCGGCGGGAGTTTTTTGTGTAGCCTGTGCCGCCGCGAGGATCCGCTGCCCGGTTTCGATATCGGAACCCAGGGCCTCGGCGATGTCTTCCGCTCCGGCCAATTGAATGACCTCGATGGAATTCATGCCGCCAGCTGTGAGTTTGAGGGCGTCCTCTTCGGAGATGCCGAGAATTTCCGCAAGCGAGTGGGCGGCCTCGTCGGTCTTGTGTTTGAGGGCTTTTTCCTCGCGCTTGTCTTCTTGGATATCGACTTCCCAACCGCACATTTTGGCTGTGAGGCGGGCATTCTGGCCCTTGCGGCCGATGGCCACCGAGAGGTCTTCCTTGGGCACGAGAACCTGAATGGTTTTCTTCGCTTCGTCGGCGGTGATGGATTTGATGTTCGCCGGTTTGAGCGCGGCGCTCACGAACTTGAGCGGGTCGGCATCCCAGCGAATGATGTCCACCTTCTCGTTGTTGAGTTCGCGGACGATGTTTTTGACACGCGCTCCGCGCATACCAACACAGGCGCCGACTGGATCCACCTTGGGATCGGCACTGTGAACGGCGACCTTCGTGCGGAAACCGGCCTCGCGGGCGAGGACTTTCAGTTCCACCGTGCGGTCAGCGATCTCGCTGACCTCGAGCTCGAAAAGTCGGCGCACAAAATTCGGGTGGCTGCGGGAAAGGATGATTTCCGGTCCGCGATTGCCGCTCTCCACCGCGACCACATAGGCGCGCAGGCGGTCGCCAACATTGTATTCCTCGGTGAGCACACGCTCGCGGGATGGCATGACGCCTTCGAATTTCCCGAGATCGACGATGACATCGGAGCGCTCGAAGCGGCGAACCGTGCCAGTCACAATCTCTCCGGCGCGATCCTTGAACTCGTCATAAATCATTTCACGCTCGATCTGGCGAAGGCGCTGGTTGATCGCCTGACGGGCCGCCTGAGCGGCGATGCGGCCGAAATCGCGCGGCGTCACCTCGACCTCGATCTCCTCGCCCGGCTGAGCGTCGGCCTTGATGGCGCGGGCTTTGGAAAGCAGAATCTCCTCATGCGGGCTCGTGACTTTTTCAGCCGCGATAAGCTTGGCCATGGCACGAATGGCGCCGCTTTGAGGATTGATCTCGATGCGGAGCTCGCGGGTGCCCGAGGTGAAACTTTTTTTCGAAGCCGCCAGGATGGATGTGGAAATAGCATCCACGAGGACATCGCGTTTGATGCCCTTCTCACGCTCCAGCAGGTCCAGCATTGTGATGAGTTCGGAATTCATAAAATCGTTTCTGCCGAAACAGAAAGCGACGAGCTGTGGCCACAGCGCTTTCC
>JBIIUB010000091.1:0-11694 GCA_044340205.1 Terrimicrobiaceae bacterium | reverse complement strand
CCGCTGGCGTGAACAACTCCGCTAAACGACCATCCACGAATCTCGAAAAGTTTTTTGCTTTTCGCAACCGAGGGGATGAATCCAAGCCCTTCCTCTCCCACATAGAGGACCTGCGCTTCACGATTATCAAAATCGCGGCCGCGCTCGTATGCGGAATGCTCCTCTCTTTTATCTTCCGCACCGAGTTGGCGGCCATCGTGCAGCATCCACTCGTGGCAGTAGACCCACAGCGTGCGGCGAATTTACAATCCCTCGGCGTGGCGGACTCCTTCACGATCTCGCTCGAGCTTTCCTTCTACGCCGGCTTGGTTCTTTCGTTTCCCTTGATCGTAATTTTTCTGGCGGAGTTCATACTTCCAGCTCTTACCCCCAAAGAGAAGGCAATGATCTTTCCGGCGGCCGCGCTGGGATCCGGTCTCTTCCTCGGCGGTGCGGCATTCAGCTACTTCGTCGTCCTTCCCCAGACACTGGAGTTTTTCTTCAAAGATGCACAGGCTATGAACTGGCAACCGACCTGGACCGTGCGTGAATACTATTCGTTTGCCACGCAGTTCGTCATTTCCTTCGGCCTGGCCTTCGAGCTGCCGTTGGTGGTTCTGCTTCTGGTCAAGCTCGGTATCGTCGACCACGAACTTCTCAGTCGCACGCGCGCATTCGCAGTGGTCGTAATTTTCATCCTGGCAGCGCTCATCACTCCGACATCCGACATTCTCACCCTCCTCCTCATGGGCGGTCCGATGTATATCCTCTACGAAATCTGCATCGGGATCGCGTGGTTAATGCGGGATAAAAATCCCAAGCCTGTCGCTTGATTTCTTGCCGGCCTACAAGCTCTGCGCTGGCCTCCACTCGATGAAGATCGCGGCGTTGGTGATGTGCTGAAAAATCCCCTCCAGCGTCACTGTGTCCAGTTCCCGAAAAACAACCCGCTCCGTGGGGCCTGATGTTTGCTTGGCCTCATGGCTGGGAGCCTCCGAATCAGGCTCGGGCTGAGGAGGCGGAGGCTGGATACCGCCGAGCATTTTTTGAAGCGCTCCACCTCCCGGCGCCTTTGCAGTCTTCGGTGCAGAATCATAAACCACAATATCGCGTCCTAGTTTTTGAAATTTTTGCTTGGATCCGCCAAGCTGGCTATTGGCTCGAGCGTAGCTGTTGACATCAGAGGTGAAGGTGATCTTGCGTTTGCGAGTTCCTTCCAGATCCAAGATCAAATCATGCGAGCCCACACCTTTCACAACGGCTTTTTGCAAAACACCCGTCACCGTGATTCGGCGGTCGCGTAGCGCCTTGCGGACGAACTCAGGATATTTGTCCACGATCTCAGCCAGTTCAACGGCGGAAACGGTTCCCTGGGAGACAAAGCTTTCGATTTCCTGTTCCGGAGTGAGTTTTTCAGGCTCGGGAGGTTTAAAAAAATATTCCCACAAAAAGAAGGCCGAAACACCAATCACCACTGCCAGTAAAAGACTTTTGCTCATTTTCTTTGGGAAATTACTCTATTTAGGCTCTTTATTATCCACCCACAGCGAACAGGCAACGCTAAAAAGCCGCTGATAATCACTCCACAAAAGAAAAAACCTTACACGGATTGAGGGAAGTGCCGGCGGCGGGACTCGAACCCGCACACTCCTTTCGGAATAAGGGATTTTAAGTCCCTTGCGTCTGCCATTTCGCCACGCCGGCAAGGCGGACTGGGAGGGGGCGCTATCTTCTGACTGGATGCAAACTCAGCAAGCGTAAAATGCGGGAGTCGCATTTAAGAAGCGCGCAGACCAAGGAGAACGAGCGTATCGGGTGCTTGCGGTTTTCATTTTGCAAATTACGATTCGCGCTCCATGAATTCGCCTGCGGCCTCTTTTCAAAAAATCGGCAAATACCGCGTGAGCTGCGGGCACTTGTTGCCCTTCGGCGTGAGTCATGTGCCAGGCGGCGTGAATTTTTCCATCTTCAGCGCCAACGCGACCGGATGCACGCTGGTCCTCTTCAAGACCGACCAAGAGCAGCCTGTGGCGGAGCTTGCGTTTCCCAAGAACTACCGACTGGGTCATGTGTGGGCGATGCTCGTGCAGGATCTGGAATTTGAAAATCTAGAATACGGCTTCCGAATGGATGGTCCCTCGAGTGCCCGGGATGGGCATTATTTCGACTCCTCAAAAATCCTGTTGGATCCGTATGCGCGCGAAGTCGTGGGCCGCGAGGAATGGATGGCCCAGCCGAAGGCCTCTCACAAGCCGATCTTCCGTTCGCGGGTGCCTGTGGGCGCGGGCTTGCTCGAACCGAATGGCATCACGCATGTGCCTGCGAGCGACCTGATCATTTACGAAATGCACCTGCGTGGATTCACGCGCCATGAGACCTCCAAGGTGAAAAATCCTGGCACATTTGCCGGCTTGGCTGAAAAAGTGAAAGACCTTGCGAAGCTCGGCGTGAACTGCGTCGAGCTCATGCCGGTATTTGAATTCGACGAAACGGAAAACCTCCGCACAAATCCCACCAACGGCGAGACGCTCTGCAATTACTGGGGCTACAGCACGGTGGGGTTCTTCGCGCCGAAGGCCAGCTACGCAGCGGCGGGCGCCAAGAGCATGCAGGTCGCCGAGATGAAGGAAATGGTGCGCGCGCTTCACAGCCAGGGCATCGAAGTGATGCTCGATGTCGTCTTCAACCACACGGCGGAAGGCGGCGCGGACGGGCCGGTTTTTTCATTCCGGGGTATCGACAACAAGACCTGGTATATCCTCGATGACAAAGGGAATTTCGCGAACTACTCGGGCTGCGGAAACACGGTGAACTGCAACTACCCGGCCGTGCGCGAGTTTGTGATCAACTGCCTGCGCTACTGGGCCTCGGAGTATCACATCGACGGATTCCGCTTCGATCTGGCCTCGATCCTCGGCCGCGACAGCCAGGGCAGCCCGCTGGCAAATCCCCCGTTGCTTGAATTCCTCGCCCACGACCCCGTGCTCGCGGATTGCAAGCTCGTCGCCGAAGCCTGGGATGCCGGCGGTCTCTATCAGGTCGGAAATTTCCCAAGCTACGGACGGTGGATGGAATGGAACGGCAAATTCCGCGATTGCGCGCGGCGTTTCCTGAAAGGCGATCCTGGCCAAGTCGGCGAAATGGTGCAACGCATTCTGGGGTCCCCCGACCTCTATGCGGCCGCCGGACGCAAGCCCACGGCGAGCGTGAATTTCATCACCTGCCACGACGGCTTCACGCTGCGTGATCTTTTTTCCTACAACGGCAAACACAACCTCGAAAACGGAGAGAACAACCAGGACGGATCGAATGACAATGTGAGCTGGAATTGCGGCTCCGAGGGCGAATCCGAAGATCCAGCCGTTAACGCCCTGCGCCTTCGCCAGTGCAAAAACGCGATGGCCCTGCTCATGGTCAGCCAAGGCGTTCCCATGATCTACATGGGCGACGAAAGCGGCCGCACTCAGCGCGGAAACAACAACGCCTACTGCCATGATGCCGATTGGAACTGGTTGAATTGGGAGCCCGATGCCTTCGGCAAGGAAATGCTCCGCTTCACGAAATCCATCATCGCCTTTCGAAAAGCGAACCCCTCGCTTCGCCAGCCCGAGTTTTTAAGCGAACTCGACCAGATCGGGAGCGGCTACCCAGATATTAGCTGGCACGGCGTTCTGCCCTGGCATCCCGATTGGTCGGCAAGCAGCCGAACCATCGCATTCATGCTCTGCGGCCGCCATGGTCAGGCCATCGGAGGCAACCACCATTTCATTTATGTGGTCTGCAACATGTATTACCAGCCGATCACATTCGGGCTACCCGTCTTGCCGAAAACCCTTCAGTGGCATCGCTTCGCGGATACCAGCCTTCCCGCACCAGACGACATCTGCGACATCGGCGGCGAAATTCTCCTGCCCTCGCAGAAAAGCTACGAAGCCAAGGAATGGTCGATCTCCATCCTGCTCGGCAAGTAAACCCGTGAACGGGAGCGTCGTCGCCACCATCCACCTCCTGACCACCTTCGCGATGGCGGGCCTGATCTGGTTTGTCCAAATCGTCCACTACCCAATGATGGCCAGCTTCGACCGGGAAAATTTCGCCGCGCATGAGAAAGAACACTGCGACCGCACCAGCTGGGTGGTCGTCCCCCTCATGCTCGGAGAGGTGTTCACTTTTGCCCTGCTCCTCTTGGAGGGCGTTCGGTCAAATGCGTTCCTGCTCAGCGGCCTGCTTCTCTGCGTGATCTGGGCCTCCACATTTTTCCTCCAAGTCCCCCTCCATCGCGCACTCCTCCAAGGGTGGAATGCCGGCGCACACCGGCGACTTGTCGCGACCAACTGGATTCGCACAGTCGCATGGACGGGAAGGGCAGTCCTCCTAAGTTGGCTTTGGATGGCTTGATTCTCTGGCAAAACAACTGAGCTCGGCCTGCTTAATTTTGTCTATCATCTGTCCGGCGCTTACAGAGACGCCGCTACAGAACCCGCGCGGCAGCGCGCAAATCCTTGGAGGGTCGACCTCCGGCTTGACCCAAATAAACTCGGAAGCCACCGAAACACTTCCTGACACCACCCTGCTAAAAAACCTCCCAAATCTCGCCCTGCCCACTTAGCGAAATCGGGATGCCGCAGGGGAGAGGGATTTCTCCACGCTTGCCGCCAGCCCGCCAATCGGTCTTGCAAAGGAAATCAACTCTTATACTCTTCGCGACTCCATTATGACATTTGCCACTCTCCTTCTTCTTGCTCAAGCAGCCCCTGGCCAACCGCAACCGAACATCTTCGTTTCGATGATGCCGTTGATTTTCATTTTCATCATCTTCTACTTCCTGCTCATCCGCCCGCAGCAGAAGAAGGCGAAAGAACACGCCAAACTCGTGGATTCCATCAAAACCGGCGATCAAGTCGTGACCAATGCCGGCATCCACGGCGTAGTGGCCAATGTGAAGGAGAAAACTCTCATCATTAAAATCGCAGACAATGTGAAGGTGGAATTCGACCGCGCCGCAGTGGCTGCCGTCGAGAAATCCGCAGACAAGGAATCTGCTGGTTCCTAATTTTTTAAATCGGGGCCACCTGGCCCCCTTCCCCGCTTCATACGATGTCACCTGTCCTAACCTTTTGCTTCGGCCTCCTCCTTCTTGTGCTCTTCGGCTGGTATTTTGCCAGCGACCTGCCGTCTCGCAAACGCTGGCTGGGACTCGTTCTCAGCGTCCTGCTTGCCGCCTTCTGCATCGAGCAAATCACGCCGCCGGATAAAAAAATCCGCCTCGGTCTGGACCTTCAAGGCGGCACATCGTTCCTGATCCGCCTCATTCCACAGACTGAGCGCGGCATCACCCCCGACCTGCTCGATCAGGCTGTGGAAGTCATCCGCAAGCGCGTGGACCAATACGGCGTCAGCGAACCGGTCATCACTCCCCAAGGCAAGGATCGCATCCTGGTCCAGATCGCCGGCCTCGACACCCACCAACTCGATGAGGCGAAATCCCAGCTCCAGCGTGTGGCGAAACTCGAATTCGCCATCGTGGACGAAGGTGGTCCCGCCCGCGTCGAACGCATCCAGAAAGGCGAGGAGGTCATGGACCCCTCGTTCGTGCTGAAAACCTACCGCCCCGGCAAGGACAAGACCGAGAGCACCCAAATCCTCGTCAAGCGCCGCGCGGCATTGACGGGTGAGTATGTGACCCGCGCCTTTGCCTACTTTGACCAGCAGGGCTACGGCGTTTCCCTCGAGTTGAACGCCGAGGGCGCGAAGATCTTCGACGAAGTCGCTCGCCAAAACAAAGGCCGTCAGATGGCGATCGTCCTCGATGGCGAAGTCATTTCCGCACCAGTCCTTCAGAGCGACCACTTCGGCGGCCGCGCTCAGATCACAGGAAATTTCGACGACAAGGAAGCTCGCGACCTTGCAAGCGCCTTGGAAAACCCGCTCCGAGTTCCGGTCCAAATCGAGGAAACACGCAGCGTCTCACCCACACTTGGCGCCGATTCGATTCGCAGCGGCGTGATGGCTGGCGTTTCCGGCCTTGTGCTCGTGATGTTCGCAACCCTCCTATACTACCGCTTCGCAGGCCTCATCGCGGTTTTTGGACTCCTCTTGAACATCCTCCTGCTTCTCGGAGCCATGGCGATGTTCAACTTCACACTCACCCTGCCGGGCATCGCGGGCATTATCCTCACGATCGGCATGGCGGTGGATGCGAATGTTCTCATCTACGAACGCCTCCGCGAGGAAATGGCCGCTGGCAAATCGCTCTCGACCGCCCTCACCGGAGCCTACGATAAGGCGTTCAGCGCCATTTTTGACGCCAACGCGACCACGCTCATCACTGCAATCATCCTCTTCTGGCAGGCCACGGGCTCGGTTAAGGGATTCGCCATCACACTCACCCTCGGCATCATCGCCTCGATGTTCTCCGCCCTGCTCTTCACCCGCACGGGCTTCCGCTGGATGGTGGACAAATTTGGTTTGGCAAAAATCACCATGCTCGACCTCGTGCCGAAGCGGAAATTCGACTTCCTCGGCCAGCGTTGGATCGCGCTCACCATCTCTCTCATCTTCATCGTTGGCTCGGTAGCCATCTTTGCATTCCGTGGAGAGAAAAATTTCGGCATCGATTTCCGTGGCGGCGACCTTCTGATCGTCGATTCCTCCAAGCCAGTGACCATCGCCGAAGCCCGCGCAGCCTTGGATGATCCAGCTGTGGTCATCCAGTTCGAACGCGAAGGCACCAAGGAAATGCTCACCTTCCGCAGTAATCAGGGAACCTCCGACGCCATTCTGGCCAAGCTCCAAAAGGCATTCCCCGAAAGCGGCATTGTGTCGTTCGGCCAAGACACCGTAGGCCCCCAAATCGGCTTGGAATTCGCCAAAAGCGCCCTCATCGCGCTCGCGCTGGGCATGATCGGCATCCTCCTCTATGTTACTCTCCGGTTTGAGTTCTCCTTCGCTCTCGGAGCCCTCGTCGCCCTTCTACACGATGTCATCATCACCTTGGGCGTCTTCTCGCTCATCGGCGGAGAGCTTTCTCTCGTGATGGTCGGCGCTGTCCTGACCATCGCCGGTTATTCGATCAACGACACCATCGTTGTCTTCGACCGCATCCGCGAAGGCCTGAAAAATGGCGAGCGCGGCACCGTGCAGGCCCTCATGAATACCAGCATCAACGAGACTCTCAGCCGCACCATCCTCACCGGCGGCACGACACTCCTCTCCGTGGGCGCCCTGTATTTCTTCGGCGGCGCCGTGCTACGCGACTTCTCGTTCGCCATCTTGATCGGCATCCTCGTGGGAACCTACTCCTCGATCTACATCGCCGCGCCAGTCGTCCTCTGGGCCTCGAAACTCCGTGGCAAGAGCGTGCGCCGCGAGGTTCTCGAAACAGAGGCCCTCAAAAAAGCTTAAAGCTTGCCGCATGGGGTCGGGCGCGCTTGGCCCCATGCGAGCTTGCCAGCATCGCCGCGCCTGCGCGCCCTGCAATCGGTATTGCCCAGAGGCCCCGAAATCTGATTTAAACACTCCACACCCATGACCACGCCATTCAATACCCTGCGCTCCTTCGATCTCGGAAACGGAAAAACCGCCCAATTTCACTCACTTCCCGCCCTGCAAGAAGCAGGCGTCGGTCCAATTTCCAAGCTCCCCGTCAGCATTCGCATCGTTCTGGAATCCGTGCTCCGCAACTGCGATGGGAAAAAAGTCCAAGCGCGTGATGTCGAGACGCTCGCAAACTGGAACGCCAAGGCTCCCGCAGCGGAGGAGATTCCTTTTGTTGTCGCCCGGATTGTATTGCAGGACTTCACCGGCGTGCCGCTCCTGGTGGACCTCGCCGCCATGCGCACGGCCGTGAAAGGCCTCGGCGGCAACCCAGCTATCATCGAGCCCCTCGTGCCTGTCGATCTCGTTGTAGACCACTCGGTGCAGGTCGATTTCTACGGCTCGGCGAATGCGCTCCAGCTCAATCTGGACATGGAATTCAAGCGCAACCGCGAGCGCTACCAGTTCCTCAAATGGGGCCAGCAGGCGTTCAAGACCTTCGGCGTCGTGCCGCCCGGCATCGGCATCGTGCACCAGGTGAACCTCGAGTATCTCGCCAAGGGCGTCCTCAACGCCGGTGATATCTACTACCCCGACACGCTTGTCGGCACTGATTCTCACACAACCATGATCAACGGCCTTGGCGTCGTCGGCTGGGGTGTCGGCGGCATCGAAGCCGAAGCCGGAATGCTCGGCCAGCCCGTGTATTTCCTGACTCCTGAAGTGGTGGGCGTGAACCTCACTGGCCGCCTGCGCGAAGGCGTCACCGCGACCGACCTCGCCCTCCATGTAACCCAGCTCCTCCGCGCCGCGAAGGTGGTTGGAAAATTTGTCGAATTCTACGGCGAAGGCGCAGTCACCCTGCCACTCACCGACCGCGCGACGATCGCGAACATGGCTCCCGAATACGGTGCCACGATGGGCTTCTTCCCCGTCGATGCCGAATCCGTCAACTACCTCGCCGCCACCGGCCGCACGCCAGAGCAATGCCGCGCTTTCGAGAATTACTTCAAAGCCCAAAACCTCTTCGGCATGCCGAAAAAAGGCGACATCGAATACAGCGTGGACATCGACCTCGACCTATCGACCGTCCAGCCCGGCGTCGCAGGCCCCAAGCGCCCGCAGGACCGCATCAATGTCCCCGATCTCAAAAACACCTTCACCAGCCTGCTCACAAAATCTGTCGCCGAAGGCGGCTACGGCAAGGCCGCGAACGACCTCTCCAAGACGGCTGCCGTCAAACGCAATGGCTCGCAAAGCGCCGACGAGGCCGAAATGGTCAATGACCGCCCAACTCCCGACGCCATCACCGCCGCCCACGCCAAAGGCGACCTCCACCTCCGCAATGGCTCGGTCCTCATCGCTGCCATCACCAGCTGCACAAACACCAGCAATCCAAGCGTGATGATCGGCGCCGGACTCCTCGCGAAAAAAGCCGCCAGCCGCGGCCTTCGCGTCGATCCAGCCGTGAAGACATCACTCGCTCCCGGCTCCCGCGTTGTGAAGGACTACCTCGAGACAACCGGCCTCCAGCCTTACCTCGACCAACTCGGCTTCCAGATAGTCGGCTACGGCTGCACGACCTGTATCGGCAACTCCGGCCCGCTTGCTCCCGAGATCGAATCCGCCATCGTCGAAAACGACCTCGTCACTGCAGCCGTGCTCTCGGGCAACCGCAACTTCGAGGCCCGCATTCACCAAAACATCCGCGCCAACTTCCTCATGTCGCCACCGCTCGTCGTAGCCTATGCGCTCGCCGGCCGCGTGGACATCGACCTCACCAAGGAACCCATCGCCAAGGACAGCGCCGGCGTTGATGTTTTCCTGAAAGACATCTGGCCAAGCCTCGAGGAAATCCGCAACGAAATGCAGGCTGCCCTCAAGCCCGAGGTTTTCCAAAAACTCTACACCGGCTTCGCAGACCAGAATCCGAAGTGGAACGAAGTGCCATCCAGCGTCGGGCAAATCTACGATTGGGACGCCAAGAGCACCTACATCCAGGAACCACCCTTCTTCGAGAACTTCGGCATGTCCGCCGGAACCATCTCCGACATAAAAGGCGCCCGCCCCATGGGCATCTTTGGCGACTCGGTCACGACCGACCACATCTCGCCCGCCGGCGCCATCAAAGCCAGCTCACCCGCTGGAAAATACCTCGTCGAAAACGGCATCGAAGCGGTGGATTTCAACAGCTACGGCAGCCGCCGTGGCAATGACCGCGTCATGACCCGCGGCACATTCGCCAATGTCCGCATCAAAAACCTCATGATCCCCGCCAAAGCCGACGGCACCCGCGTGGAAGGCGGCCTCACGATCCACCAGCCCACCGGCGAGCAAATGAGCATCTACGACGCCTGCATGAAATACCAAGCCGCCGGCACCCCTCTCATCGTCTTTGCCGGACAAGAATACGGCACCGGCTCCAGCCGCGACTGGGCCGCCAAAGGCACCCGTCTCCTCGGAGTCAAAGCCGTCGTCGCCCAGAGCTTCGAACGCATCCACCGCTCCAACCTCGTCGGCATGGGAGTCCTCCCGCTCCAATTCCCCGAAGGCGTCAGCGCCCAAACGCTCAACCTCGACGGCACCGAAACCTACGACATCACCGGCCTCAGCGACAGCATCCAACCCCGCCAAGATGTTACCCTCCACATCACCCGCAAAGACGGCACCAAAGTTGAGCAAACGGTCAAACTCCGCATCGACACTCCCATCGAAGTCGACTACTACCGCCACGGCGGCATCTTGCCGTTTGTGCTCAGGCAGTTGATCGCGGAAGCGAGCTAAGAATTCGCTAAAAACCAAGACCTGTTCATCTTAAATAGTTATGCGCGTGTTTTTAATCATCAGCGCCCTATCCTTAGGATTCAGCATTTATACCAAAGCTGCTGAAGTAACATCTGTTTATGATGGACATACCTATGTTTTAGTGCCACTCGCAAAGAACTGGCAAATGGCCAAACGCGATGCAGAAGCAAGAGGCGGATATTTAGTTGAAATATCGTCTTTAGCTGAACAGCGATTTATTGAGCGATTTATTGAGCAAGCAATGGGACGCAATCAACTTCCAGTTTGGATCGGACTTACCGATGAGGAAGGCGAAGGTATTTGGAAATGGTCAAATGGTAAGCCTCTGATCTTTACAAATTGGCAAAAAAATCAACCATCAAATGCAAATGGCATAACTCCTGAGAATTACTGCGTAATCTGGCATAGCAATGCCCAATCACCTGCACCAAATGGTTATAGAGGCGCGAAGAAAGGCCAATGGAATGATGTTGCTGGGGATAACAACCTTCCTTACATTATTGAATTTGATAACTTAAAAACTAATGATGAGGCTTGAGTAAATCACAAAGTTCTCGTTTGCAGATAAATGCAAAATATCACTAATCCCATCCCGGATGCCATTCCCTCAGACACAATATTTTCAGCACACGCGCCGACGGCCTGACCGGGCAAAAATCCAAGACAAATGGATTGAGCATGTCATAGCCAACCCGGAACATGAAGAAATACAGAGCGATGGTAGATTTCGCAGATGGGCTCGGATTTCTGAATTTGAAAACCGAGCTTTGCGCGTTATCCTCCTTGAGGATGAACAGACTGTTCACAACGCTTTCTTTGACCGCGATTACGAGGAGAAACAAAAATGAAAATAAAATACTTTGAAGACACCGACACAGCACTTTTAGAACTCGGTGTCGGCACACCAACCGAAACAAGAGAGTTATCGGAGGACATCACCTTGGATTTGGACGATACCGGTCATGTCGTCTCCATCACTGTGGAGCACGCCAGCTTGAGAGGGGACCTTTCCGAGGTAAGCTTCAAGAGGATTAACAAAGCAATACCAGCAACGGTGGCCGTTTGAAGACTCAGGGCTCTCCAAGAACGCGAAGAAAAGAAAAAGCGCGCATAATCTACGGAATCAGCCAGTTCTCATACGGTGCATTAGCGTGAGAAGCGATCGGGCGTGAAAATCGTTGGTTAAATTCAACTCCCCAGGAAAGCCTTGCTGCCATGGCGGTGATTTGCCAAACACACGACGATGGAAAGTAGAGTAGGGAGACCCGGACGGGGTTAGAGGCGCGAAGGCCAATGACCGCCGGGGTCTCCCCCTCATCGAACCGGACGTGCGGATTGCCCGCATCCGGCTCTCGGAGTGCCGTTCTTCGGTTT
>JBIIUB010000156.1:0-2916 GCA_044340205.1 Terrimicrobiaceae bacterium | reverse complement strand
CCGCGCCATGGTCGCGCTGGGAGCGACGGCGGCGGAGGGACTCCTCGGCGAAACACGCCTGATACGCGACATCCGGGGCACTTGGCTGGAGTTTGAAGGCATTCCCGTGATGGTCACCTACCACCCGGCGTATCTTCTACGGAACCAGACGATCACCGAAAAACGCAAGGTTTGGGAGGACATGCTGCTGGTGCTGAAAAAACTCGGCCGCACGATCACTCCGAAGCAGGAACGCTTTTTCACGACGGCCGCGCAGTAAGCCCATGACAGCCCGCGACGCCTTTCACACGGTCTTCTACCACGGCGTCGTCTCGTTCTTAAAATTCGTTCTCCACTTCGGCTCGCGCGTGCGATTCGTTCGGTTCGGAAAAATTCCGAAAGGTGCCTGCGTGATGGTGAGCAACCACATTAGCCACTTCGATCCCCCGTTTCTCAGCGGCTGGCTGCCGCGCAAGATCGATTGGATTGCGATGGTCGAGCTTTTCGGCGCCTCGTGGTCGAAGGCGGCCTTCACCTGGCTGGATGTGATTCCGGTGGACCGCCACGGCGATGACAGGCAGGCCTTGCGGCACGCGCTGCGGCGGCTCGAGCAAGGGCGCATGATTGGTGTTTTCCCCGAGGGCGGCATCCGCGATGGCGCGCAATCGATCCTCTCCGGCGCCGACATGCGCGAGGGGGCATTTCTCATCGCGGCCAAGGCTGGCTGCCCTGTTGTGCCGATCGTGATCCTCGGCAGCGAGCGCCTCTACAACCGCCGCAATTGGCTCCCCTGGCGGAGGGCCAAGGTTTTCATCGTGGTGGGTGAGCCGGTTTTTCCAAGCCCGGATGGCGGACGAAAAAAACTCCGCGACGATGTCGCTGCGGCGCTCATCCGCCTCAAGGACGATCTCGTTACGAAATGCCACCTCACAGCTGATGACCTCCCGCACTCCCCGCAGGATCGCATGCGCGAACCATGAAGGCCCTTGTAAACCGTCCCCTTTCCTGGCTCGTCGATGGCACGATGTGCAACATGATGCATGCCATCCAATGGCGGCGTAGGGCGGAGGCCTGCTCGGTCGCCAGTCTGGAACGGTATCTGGCCGAGTGGGGCGGACAAAGCCGCGAACAATATTACCGAATGCCGCCTGCTCAGCGTCCGAGTCTCAAAAATGGCTGGATCGAGTGGGATTCGCCACGAACAAGCGGACACCCTGAAAACGACCGCGTTCGTGTGAGTTTCTTTCCAGCCCGCGATAAAAATGCTCCGACTGTCTTCCTGCTCCACGCCCTCATGAGTGCGAGCGATATCGGCTACCGTCGTCTTGCGGCATGGTTCAACAGCAACGGCTGGAGCGTGGCCTTCCCGCACCTGCCCTACCACTACTCGCGCACGCCGCGCCGCACTTGGAACGGCGAACTGGCCATCACCGCCGATCTCGTCCGAAACGCTGAGGGCATCCGCCAAGGCGTGATCGAACTCCGCCAACTCATGGCTCTCCTCCGCACACGCGGCACACGGGAGTTCGCCATCGTCGGCACGAGCTACGGCGGTTGGACGGGCGCGCTGCTGTCCTTTCTGGAAGCCGACTTCCGGTTCGTCGCCCTGGTGCAGCCGATCGTGAATATGGACAAGGCCGTCTGGGAAAGCCCCGGCTCAGCCGTGATGCGCCGCGAACTCCACCGCCGCGGCCACTCGCGCGGCAACACAGCCCGCTTCGACCACCTCATCTCACCGCTCCACGGGGTTCCGCTCTGCGACCCCTCATCCATCCTACTCACCGGCGGACTCCACGACCGCATCTCCCCCCTCGCAGACCTCACACTCCTCCAATCCCGCTGGCCCGGCTCCAACCTCCTCCAAGTCCCCCAAGGCCACTTCGGCTACGCTGCCCTGCGCGAAACCATGAAACAGGTCGAGTCGCGGATAGTCGGGTGATCGAGCAACGAGCCAAACCGCGTTCCTTCGGCCTCATAGCCTGCAAAACAGCTTGGCATGATTGTGCCACACAAAATCGCTCACCCGAACAGGCAATCTGCCGAGGTGAACTTTACATGATATGCATGACAAGTAATATACAAACCATGACATCAACTTCGACAACGCTTCAAATCCGGCTCTCTCGGAAACTGCGTGACAATGCTGCGTCAGCCCTTGAGGAAATGGGGTTGGATTTGCCCACTGCCGTGCGTCTTTTTTTCACAAATGTCGCCAAGACGCGGCGAATACCGTTTTTATTGGAAGCCGATCCGACAGCTGAAGTGGTGGAAGTCGATCCCTCTACGCAAGCCAGTATGGATCGCATCGCCAAAGTCTGGAAAAAAACGAAACCTCGGCGGTGAGGGTCTTCATTTCTGCTCAAATTCGACGCAAGGAATTCGGTAGAAAACTTTCTGAAGACGACTTGTCGGTTGTAGCCCGATCGGCCCGCGCTGCCTTGGGTGTTCCGATAGCAGCCCCGGGACCGCCGCCGCACACTCGTTTGATCAAGGCGTATGCCACCTCCATGCATGGCCCCAAACGCATCGTCTATCTCCTCGCCGTAGAGGACGGCGACGTGTTCCTGCTTTTCTACAGAGGTAAAAACGATCCGGTCGGACGAAATGTCAGTGTCGCAAATCCAGCTTTTCGTTCAGCTCTCGAAAAGTATCTCTTCCTACTTGAAGCGGATATCCTGGACGGGAACATCGAGGAACTTTTCAGCGATCAATCGGCCAACGATTGAAAAATACCCCTCGTAAAATGTGGAGCCAGAGATTGGCGCTTGGCCTTCTAGAATTTTCTCAATCTTTTGCGCACCGAAGCCTCAAAATTGCTCACATTGAAGCTCGGGAAAACGCGGTCCTTGATCGAATTCCAGAGCTGGGTGTGTTCAAGCGGAAGAAGATCATGTTGGTTGGTCTCCCCGCTGAAGCCGACCTTGCAAAGGCGGCACA
>JBIIUB010000089.1:0-12081 GCA_044340205.1 Terrimicrobiaceae bacterium | reverse complement strand
AGGTGCAGACGCTCACAAAGGCGATGACGGCGATTCTTTGCAAGGGGCTGGACGGCCTCACGCCCGAGGAGATCATGGAGGTGCCGGCGGACTTTGTGCCAAAAATCGTAGGCGCGGAACTCGTCCGCCAGCGCAGCCAGACGGTGTATTATATTCTCACCCGCATGAAGGGCGTCGCCCGCGTGTGGTTGAACCGCGAACGCTCAGCTGCCCACGGGGCTTGATGCGGGGGTTTCCTGCGAAGGATTGACCACCGAGGTCACAGAGACCACAGAGTTTTTTTGAGACAGGTCGAACTGTGATGATCAATGCGGCGTCCGAGGTCAGATGTTTTTTTGGAATGTATGGAGCTGGCGGCACATTTTTGCCACGAGGGCGGTCCAGCCGGTTTGGTGGCTGGCGCCGACGCCTGAGCCATTGTCGCCGTTGAAATATTCGTTGAAGAGGAGGAGGTCGCGCCAGTGGGGGTCGTTTTGGAAGAGATCGACTTCGCCATTGAACGGGCGACGGCCATTTTTGTCGCGGGTGAATATGCCCACGAGGCGTTTTTCGAGCTCCAAGGAAACCTCCCAGAGGTTCATCTGGACTCCACTGCCGGTCGGGAATTCCACTTTGAAAGTGTCGCCGAAGTAAAAACCGAATTTTTGGAGTGACTCAATGACGAGGTAATTCATCGGCATCCAGACTGGACCGCGCCAATTCGAGTTGCCGCCGAACATCGCCACGGGGCTGTCGGCCGGGCTGTAGGCAAGGGTCTCGGTTTTTTCCCCTTCGGTGAAGGTGTAGGGATGCTCTTCGTAGATTTTTGAGAGGGCACGGATGCCATGCGGCGAAAGGAATTCCGATTCATCGAACAAACGCTCGCAGATGCGCCGGAGGTGCTCAGGCGGGACAAGTGAGATGAGTTTGCGTCCATCGACATCGTCTTTGATGTGCTGAAGTTTCGCCATCAGATGCGGCCGGTTTTTTTCGAACCACTGGTAGCGTTTGCGCAGGAGTGGAAACTTCAACACGGTCGCGGGATCGAAGCTCTCCACCGCGAAGAGAGGGGTGAGACCCGCAACCGAGCGGGTTTTGAGGTAGGCTGAGGAGCCGTCCGGACGCCGTAAGACATCATAGTAAAATCCATCCTCATCGTCCCATAAGGCAAGGCCGCCCGAGCCCGTCGAGTTGATGGCTGCGGCGAGGTAGATAAAATCGTTGAGGAATTTGTCTGCTATGTCCTCGAACTCCGGCTCCTCGTGGGCGAGTTCGATGGCGATGTTGAGCATATTAAGCGAGAAGGTCGCCATCCAAGCCGTGCCGTCGCTCTGGGCGATGCGGGATCCGTCGGGAAGCGGGTAGCGGCGGTCGAAGACGCCGATGTTGTCGAGTCCGAGGAATCCGCCTTCGAAGACATTGTCTCCCGTTTGATCGACGCGGTTCGCCCACCAGCCGTAGTTGAGGAGGAGTTTGTTGAAGGCCTTTTTGAGAAAGGCGCGGTCGCCCGTGCCATTCGCTCCGCGTTCGATGGAATAAATCCTCCACGCCGCCCAGCCGCCAATGGGCGGGTTGGCATCCGAGAGCGCCCATTCGTAGGCGGGCTGCTGCGCGCTGGGGGAGGTGTAGCGCTCGCCTTGGAGCAGCATGTTCTGTCGCTTTGCGGTGGCGGGATCGGTGATGGCGAAGGCCACGGATTGGAACATGAGATCCCAGGCGCAGAAGTAGGGGTATTCCCAACAGTCGGGCATGGAGATGACATCGTTCGCGTAAAGTTCCTGCCAGAAAATATTGCGTCCTTTCCAGCGTTCGGCCGGCGGCTTCGGCATGGTCGGATCGCCGCTGAGCCAGCGGTTCACCTGGTAGGAATAAAATTTTTTGCCCCAGAGGAGGCCGGCAATGGCGCTGCGCATGACGAGCGACAATTCCTCGGGCATTCCGGGAACCACGGCTTCAAAGTGGGCGAGGTGTTCCTTTTCCCGATCGGCAAAAAGCGTGTCGAAGGCAGCATCGAAGGCCTTTTCCTGTGAACCGGGGGCGAGCCGCAGCCGAATCACCCACTCCTCACCGGGGGCGAGCGTGCGTTGGTAGACTGCTGCGGCCTTGGTGCCGATACGGGCAGGATTCACCGCGCCGGTAGCGCCACTCGCGACATAGTCATGGAAGGCATCCTTCACAAACGGCGTGCGGTTTGGAGCATTATAGAGGCGGCGGTCGTTGGTCTCGTTCTCGGTGAAAATCCACTCCGGCCGGCCTTCGGCTTGGAGGCTGTAATCACCCAGTTCGGCGGAATGCGCGCTGAGTCCCTGGCCATCCGGTAACAGGCGGATTTCGGGCTTCGAAGCGGGGGCGACTTCCCATGTCCATGTGTTGCGGAACCAGAGTGTCGGAAGAACGGTCAGCGGTGCCGCATCGGGGCCGCGATTCACGATACGCAGCCGAATCGCCATGTCGTCCGGTGCCGCCTTGGCGTATTCGAAGAACACATCGAAGTATCGGCTCTCGTTGAAAATGCCGGTATCGACCAGCTCGTATTCCTTCTCCAGGCGGGAGCGGCGTCCATTTTCCTCGATGAGGTGCTGATAGGGAAATTCCTGCTGCGGGTATTTGTAGAGGCCACGCATAAAAGAATGCGTGGGCGTGTTGGCGAGGTGGTAGTAGTAGTCCTTGATGTCTTCACCGTGGTTGCCCTGCGGGTTGGAAAGCCCGAATGCGCGTTCTTTTAAAATCGAATCCTTGCCGTTCCAGAGCGCGGCGGAAAAGCACAGCAGCCCGTTTTTGTCACAAATGCCGAGAAGTCCATCCTCTCCCCAGCGGTAGGTGCGCGAGCGGGACTGATCGAAGGAAAACGAGGTCCAGGCGTCGCCATCCGCCGAATAATCCTCTCTCACCGTGCCCCATTGGCGGTCGCTCAGGTAGGGGCCCCAGAGTTGCCAGTCCTCTTTGCCGGAATCGCGGGCTTCGATGCGGAGGGATTCTTTGTCTTTAGGCATGGTTCAGTGATGGGTGCGGATGAAGTCAGTAACGGCGAGAGAGCCTTAGGGCAAGCGCCGCGAGGATTAGGGCGGGAATCGCCGTAAAAGCAAAAATGCGCCCGAGGGAGAGGCCGGCGAGATTTTCAAGCGGGCCGACGCCGAAGGCGGCGAGGCCGTAGCCGAGTTGATAGAAGGCGATCAGCAAGCCGGCGACCGAGGCGGCGATTGTGGGCATGCTTTTTTGGCCAAAGCTGATGATGAGAGGGAGCATTGCAGAGCAACCCAGGCCCGCGAGGGCGAAGAGAGCGAGGCCGGCGAGCGGGTTTCCTGCGGGAATGAGCGGAACGAGGAGGAAGGCCACGCAAATGACAGCGGGCAGGATTTTGAAAACAATTCGTTCGGGCATCCACCGGTCGATCGAGGCAAAGAGCAAGCGTCCGCCGGTGACGGCGCCCCAGAAGAGCGTAAGGGAGAGGGATGCTGTGGCGGTGGTGTTTGAGAGAGCGCCGGACATGAGGATCGACGCCCAATTGCCGTTCATCGTTTCGCAAATTCCGTAGAGCAGGGCGGCGGCGGCGAAGGCGGGAAAGACAGGCGGCAGTCCGCCGGAGGTTTTATCATCGGTTGGCGAACCTGCCGAAATGGTGAGCGGCATGGCGAAAACCAAGAGTCCTGCGCAAAGGACGGCGACGAGAACGGGTAATCCCCACCAGAATCCGAGGCCGACGAAAACGGCGACGAAGGCCGGCGCCAGCGCTGTGCCGAGGCCGAGGAGGGTGTTGATCGTGAGGAGGGCGCGGTCGGCGGTTTTTGGAAAAAACGCGGCGGCGCAGGTGTTGATGACGGGAACGGTGAGGCCGAAGGCCAGGCCCATGCAGGTCGTTGCCAGAAGCAGCACCGCGTAGGCGGCGGTCTGGTTTGCCATGAGGAACTGGCTCGCGATGAGAAGCCCCATCGAGAGGAGATTCGCCAGCATTCCTGCTAGAAAGACATTCTTCGCCCCCAGGCTCCGTGCGAGGGTTGGGCCCAAGAGGGAGCTGATGATTGCCATGATGGCCTGCGGCACGAAGAGCATGCCGTATTGCGTGCTGCTCAGGCCGTAGTGCTGCGTGCTTGTGAAAATCGCCCCCGCTGCGGGGAATGTGACGAGGGCGATGCCCTGCGCCACGCCCGCGCCGAAAACCGCCGACACGGCGGCGCGGGAGGGTTTCCCATTCTGCGATGAATCCGCCATGCCGGTGTGCGGAGTTTTTATTTGAGCCGCTCGAGGAGATGGTCGCCGACGCGGAGGGCGTTCGCCATGGCGGTGAGTGCGGGATTCACCGCGCCGATGCTCGGGAAGAACGAGGTGTCCACGACATAGAGGTTGTCGAGTTCGTGGGCCTTGCAATTCGTGTCGAGCACGGAGGTGGCGGGATCGGTGCCGAAGCGGCAGGTGCCGGACTGGTGCGCCACGCCGCCGATATCGATCTCGTTTTTCATGTAGAGATTTCTCGGGATGAGGTGCTCGTGCATGCCGAGGTGGTTGAGCATCGACTTGAGTTTGTCGTAGAGGCGTTGCTTGGCGACCTGGTTGTTCGGCGTGTAGCTGAGTGTGATGTTGCCCTCGCGGTCGATTGTGACGCGGTTGTCGGGCGAGGGGAGGTCCTCGGTGGAGAGCCAGAAATCGACCGCGTGCCTGGCGACGAAGTCTAGCGTGAACATCGGCGCGAGCCCGGCTTCGATCGGTTTCTCGCCTTTATACATCGGGCCTTGGGATTTTCCGACCATCTGGATATTGCCCATCGGAAACTCAAAGTCCTTCATGCCAAAATAAAAATCATTCAAGCCAAGCGTCTTCTGGTATTTCGTTGGATTCGGCTCCTTTGAAATCGCCAGCACGGCCTGGCTATTGTGATACATGTAGTTCCGGCCCACCTGACCGGAGCCGTTGGCGAGTCCGTGCGGGTGTTTGTCATTCGCAGACATGAGAAGGAGCCGCGCTGAGTTTGCCGCACCTGCGGAAACGACCACGATGCTGGCGCGGAAGGTTTCGGTTTTTCCGTCGCGATCGACCACGACCTCGCTCACCGAGTTGCCGGCGGCGTTGGTGTTGAGTTTCAGCACCTGGGAATTTGTGAGGAGCGTGACATTCGAGTGCTCGAGCGCGGGACGCACGCCCAAGACCTCGGCATCCGACTTCGCCTGCACGAGGCAGGGAAATCCATCGCAATCCTCACAGCGCACACATTGGCTGTAGGGCATATTCGCCTCGTTGAGCATGATGCCGCAGGGTGAGTGGAAGGGATGGTAGCCAGCGCGTTTGAGGTCGTCGGCGAGTTGCTGGATGCGCGGCTCGTGGGAGACGGCAGGAAACGGATACGGCTCGCTGCAAGGCGGCTCGGTGGGATCCTCGCCGCGTGCGCCGTGGACATGATACATGCGCTCGGCCTTGGTGTAGTAGGATTCGAAATCCTCGTAGCCCAGCGGCCATGCGGGCGAGATGCCATCCTGGTGTTTCAGGACGCCGAAATCCTCCTTGCGCAGACGATAGAGGGCCGCGCCGTAGAGCTTGGTGGCCCCACCGACGAAGTAGTGGACGCCGGGCTGGAAGGCATGGCCGTGCTTGTCGCGCCAGGTGTCCTTGGATGTATAGCGGTTTGCGATGAAGACTTCCGAGGCGGACCAGTTTTCCGGCTCGCGTGGTAGCCAGCCACCGCGCTCGAGGATGAGGATGCGTTTTCCGGAGGGAGCCAGGTGACGGGCCAATGTGCCGCCGCCCGCGCCACTTCCGATGATGATGATGTCGTAGTCGTTGTTCATGGATTTTTAGCGTTCGATTTGTGGCACGGGTTTCGCACCGGTTGTGTTGAGTTTGATCGCCCAGACCGAGTCGGACGAGCAAATGAAGAGGATGTTGTTGTCGCGGCCGCCGAAGGTCAGGTTCGCTGTCTGCTTAGGCAGCTTGATTTTGCCGATCATTTTGCCCTTGGGGTTGAAGACATGGATGCCGTCGAGCGCGCCGGAGTAAACATTCCCCTTCGCGTCGAGCCGCATGCCATCGGGGAAACCGGGATAGACGACAGCAAATTCACGCTGGTTCGAGATCGTTTTGCCATCCGCCGAGACATCGAACGCATAAATCGTATGCGGTTTGTCGTAGTAGTAGGTGCGCGGCGCTTGGATCGCTCCGCTATCGATGATGTAGAGGATTTTTTCATCCGGTGAAAAGGCGATGCCATTGGGCATTTGCAGGTTCCCGGTCACTACGGTGAGGGCCTTTGTTTTCGGATCGTAGCGGTAGACATTGTTCGGCAAATACGCCTCCTGCGGGAATTGCAGCGAGCCGTAGCTGGGATCGGTGAACCACACGGAGCCGTCGGATTTCACCACCAAGTCGTTCGGGGAATTCAGCGGCTTGCCCTCGTAGGAACCGGCGAGTGTTTCCACCGTGCCATCATGTTTTGTGATGGAAACCCGGCGTCCGGTCGTCTCGGCCGTGAGCAGATTCGCGTTGAGGTCGGCCGTTTGACCATCCGCAATACTCGAGGGATGCCGAAAAACCACCGGCTCGCTCCAGGAGGCTGGCGTGATGGTATTGTATGGCGTGAGGCCGTGCCAGCGGATGAGGTTGATGTTGTCGTTGATCTGGTCGGTGAAAATGAGATAGCCCTCGTCGGAGTTTTTCACCGAGAGAAAGACCGGGCCCTCCGTGAAGCCAAAGCCCTTGGCGAGATGCACAAGCTGCGGCTCCTTGCCAATAATCTCGGCGAATTCAGGATCGTAAACTTCCAGCGGCAACTGGGGATTTTGAGCTTCCGGGTAGGGAGGGTTTTTCTCGTATGCGAGGTTCAGGATTTCCGTCTTTTGGGCGGATACAGGTGAGGGCTGGAAAAACGATGCCAAGAGGAGGGTGGCCAAGAGGCATTTTCGGCGTGAAAAAGTGATGGATGAACGCACGCGGCGAGTCTTGGGATCGGCTCTGCGTGGTCAAGGATTATTGCTCAACAAAATCGGCATGCCACACTGAACTTTGTGCGGGTTGTTTTTTCGTTTGCCTCGTTCGGGCTTTCCGTAAACTAACCAATTCTCATCACGCATGATTTCATCCATCGAAAAAGCCCTTCGCGATCTTCTCGCTCAACGCATCCTCATTTTGGACGGCGCGATGGGAACCATGATCCAGCAATACAAATTGCAAGAGGCCGACTATCGCGGGGAGCGTTTTGCAGATTGGAAGGGCCAGGATTTAAAAGGCAACAATGACCTGCTTGTGCTAACGAAGCCGGACATCATTCGTGAGATTCATGGCAAATACATCGCCGCCGGTGCGGATATCATTGAGACAAACACATTCAATTCGACGACGATTTCCCAGGCCGACTACGGGCTCGAGCATCTTGTTCCCGAATTGAACTTGGCGGCGGCGAAGGTCGCCCGCGAGGCGGCGGATGCCGTCACAGACAGGCGCGTCTTCGTTGCTGGGGCGATCGGACCCCTCAATCGCACGCTTTCGATTTCGAGGGATGTCAATGATCCCGGCAAGCGTGAAGTGACCTTCGAGGAGGTTGCTGCCGCCTACACCGAGCAGATTGAAAATCTCGTCGCAGGCGGGGTGGATATTCTGCTTGTTGAAACAATTTTCGACACGCTGAACGCGAAGGCTGCACTTTTTGCAATAGCCCGATTTTTTGAAAAGCACCCGCGCATGCCGGTCATGGCATCGGGCACAATCACCGACTTGAGCGGAAGAACGCTCACTGGTCAGACGGTGGAAGCCTTTCTCAACTCCCTTGCCCACTTTCCGCTTTTGTCCATCGGCCTCAATTGCGCTCTGGGGCCGAAAGAAATGCGGCCTTACATCGAGGAACTTTCGAATATCTCGCCGTTCTTCGTCAGCACATATCCGAATGCCGGTCTGCCTGATCCGCTCTCGCCCACAGGATTTCCCGAAACGCCCGAGAGTCTCGCTCCACAGCTCCTCGAGTGGGCGGAGCAAGGTTGGTTGAATATCATTGGCGGATGCTGCGGCACCACGCCAGGCCACATCAAAGCGATCGCCGATGTGGTTCGCGGGCTGCCCCCGCGACGGATTCCCGCCCGCACGACGACTCTCCGCCTTAGCGGTCTGGAGCCCTTCACCGCGCGCCCGGAGATTCCTTTCATCAATATCGGCGAGCGCACGAATGTAACGGGTTCGCCAAAATTCGCTAAACTCATCCTCGCCGGAAACTACGACGAAGCCCTCGCTGTAGCGCGCCAGCAAGTCGAGGCCGGGGCGCAGATCATCGATGTGAACATGGACGAAGGCATGCTCGATGGTGCCGCCGCCATGACGAAATTCCTCAACCTCGTTGCCAGCGAGCCGGACATTTCCCGTGTGCCGGTGATGATCGACTCCTCGAAATGGGAAGTCCTTGAGGCCGGCCTGCGCTGTGTTCAAGGAAAGTGCGTCGTCAACTCGATCAGCCTCAAGGAAGGTCCTGAAAAATTCAAGGAACAGGCCCGCCTCATCCTCGCCTACGGTGCAGCCACGATTGTCATGGCCTTCGACGAGCAGGGACAGGCCGACAGCTTCGAGCGCAAAATCCAAATCTGCGAACGCGCCTACCGCATGCTTGTCGATGAAGTTGGATTCCCGCCGGAGGACATCATTTTCGATCCAAACATCCTCACCGTCGCCACGGGCATCGAAGAGCACAACGACTACGCCAACGCGTTCATCAACGCCACGCGCTGGATCAAGGAAAACCTACCCTACGCCCGTGTGAGCGGCGGCATCAGCAACATCTCGTTTTCATTCCGTGGCAACAATCCTGTGCGCGAGGCCATGCATGCCGCGTTCCTTTACCATGCCATCAAAGCTGGGCTCGACATGGGGATTGTGAATGCCGGCCAGCTCGGCATCTATGAGGACATCCCGAAGGATCTCCTCGAACTCATCGAGGATGTCCTGCTGAACCGCCGTCTGGATGCCACCGAGCGCCTCGTCACATTTGCCGAGAATTTCAAAGCCTCGACAACTGGCGGCACGGGTTCTGCACCCGTGCAAGACACGGCCTGGCGCGAACTCCCCGTGGAGAAGCGCCTGCAGCATGCCCTCATCAAAGGCATCGTGGATCACATCGACGCCGACACCGAGGAGGCTCTGAAAAAATACGGCAAGCCGCTATCGGTCATCGAGGGGCCTCTCATGGATGGCATGAAAATCGTGGGCGACCTCTTTGGCGCGGGGAAAATGTTCCTGCCGCAGGTCGTGAAGAGTGCCCGCGTGATGAAAAAATCCGTCGCTTGGCTCACCCCTCTCATGGAGGCCGAGCGCGCTGCGAATCCCGATGCCCGCACCCAAGGCCGCATCCTCATGGCCACGGTGAAGGGCGATGTCCACGATATCGGCAAAAATATCGTGGGCGTTGTCCTCGCCTGCAACAACTACGAAGTCATCGACATGGGCGTGATGGTTCCCTGCGAAAAAATCCTCGCCACCGCGCAGGAAAAAAATTGTGACATCATCGGCCTCTCCGGTCTCATCACGCCATCCCTGGACGAGATGATCCATGTCGCAAAGGAAATGCAGCGTCAGGGTTTCACCATCCCGCTCATGATCGGCGGTGCCACGACCAGCAGGGCGCACACGGCCGTCAAAATTTCCCAGTATTACTCCGGCGGAGTCGTTCATGTCCTCGACGCCTCACGCGCCGTGAATGTCGCCAGCTCGCTGCTCAGTCCCGATCAAAAACCTGCGTTTCTCACGAATCTGGAATCCGACTACGAAAAACTCCGCGTCGAACATGCCGGACGCCAAGCCGGGAAGCCAATGCTCCCGCTCGCAGAGGCTATCACGAACGCACCCAAGCTTTCGCATGACAACATTGCTGTCCCGGAGCAAACGGGTGTGGTTGTTTTTGAATCAGGAAAGTCTGGAAAAGTTTCGCTGAAAGACCTCATTCCCTTCATCGACTGGTCGCCGTTTTTCCACACTTGGGAATTGCGCGGGCGGTATCCTGCGATTTTTGACGACCCGAATTGCGGGGTCGAAGCCAAGAAGCTTTTTGAGGATGCCCAGAAGTTGCTGGCCGAGATTGTTGCTGACGAGAGTCTGCGACTTCGCGGCGTGTGTGGACTTTTTCCGGCCAATCGCGATGGCGAGGACATCATTGTTTACACCGATGAGTCGCGCACCAATGAGGTCGTGCGCTTTCACGGTTTGCGCCAGCAAATGAAAAAGCCTGAGGGGCAGTTCAATTTCTCCATCGCTGATTTCGTCGCGCCCGCTCCAGCCAAGGATTATGTCGGCGCCTTTGCCGTCACTTCCGGCCACGGCATGCTCGAAGTGGTAAAAAAATTCAAAGCTGCGCATGACGATTACAATGTCATCATGACCGAGGCGATCGCCGACCGCTTCGCCGAGGCGTTTGCGGAATACATGCACAAGTTTGCGCGTGACGCATGGGGCTTCGGAAAGACCGAGAACCTCACGCCTGAGGAACTCATCCGCGAAAAATACCGTGGAATCCGCCCCGCGCCCGGTTATCCCGCGCAGCCCGACCACACGGAGAAATGGGCAATCTGGAAACTCCTCGATGCAGAGCAAAATACCGGCATCACCCTCACGGGGAGCCTTGCCATGTTCCCGGCGAGCAGCGTGAGCGGGCTCTATTTTGGACATCCTGAGTCAAAATACTTCGCCGTTGGAAAAATCGAGCGCGACCAAATTGAAAGCTACGCGCAGCGGAAAGGCATGTCGGTTGAGGAAGCCCAGAAGTGGCTCCAGCCCTATTTAAACTATGATCCTGACAGCCAGCTCACACGGCCTTGCCAACCCGGGGTCAGCAACTGATTTTTAAAAAATGAAAACCCTCGTCATAGGTCATCGCAATCCGGATATGGACTCGATCTGCTCTGCTATTGGATATGCGGAGTTCAAGCGCGCAACCGGAATGGATGGTGTCATCGCGGCCCGATGCGGAAACACCAACCAGCGGATCGATTTCGCTCTTCAAAAATTCGGCCTCGAGGCCCCGGTTTTCTTCGCCGATGTCTATCCCCGCATCGAGGATGTCATGCAACGGAATGTTGTAAGTATCCACCGCGACGCCCCTGTTTATCAGGCCATGACGCGTTTCGGTGAGGACAAGTTCCGCGGCCTGCCTGTCGTCGATGATGCCCGCAACTGCATCGGACTCCTCTCCGCATTCAAGCTGGGTAAATATCTCTTCCCGCCGATAGAGAACCTTTCCTCGAGCCGCATTGTGGAGGCTTCGATCGCACACATCCGCGAAGCCATACGGGCGACGCTCATCACTGGCAAGGAGGACGCGGCTATCCGTCCGCGCACCCTGGTCGTTGCGGCCATGCTCACGGACTCGTTCAAGAAACGCCTCGAGCAACTCGACATTCCAGCCACTGTTCTCATTGTCGGCGACCGCTGGAACATCCAGGAGCTTTCGATCCTCGCCGGCGTGCCAGCCATCATCATCACAAACAACTTTTCCCCGCCGGATAAAATTCTCGCTCTGGCCCAGGAACACGGCACGACCCTGTTATCCTCGCCACACGATACGGCGACGACCACGCTGCTCGCTCGCGCGGCTGTGACTGCGGGGCAAATGCTCTCGCCGGATTTCACCTGCCTCTCGGCGGATGCCACTCTGCGGCAGACGCGCAACGATCTGGCGATGACATCGCAGTTTGCATTTCCCGTTCTGGGGCCGCAGGGCCGCATGCAGGGAATCATCTCCAAAAGCGATCTTCTCCGACCTGCCCCACGGCAGTTAATTCTGGTCGATCACAATGAACTGACTCAGGCGGTTGCCGGCGCCGAGGAGTTGCCCATCGTCGAAATCCTCGACCACCACCGCATCGGTGTGGCTCCCACCCAGCAGCCAATCCTCTTCATGAACCGCCCGGTTGGCTCCACCAGCACGATTGTGGCGGATTGTTTCCGCATGGCCCGCATTCCCATCCCTAAGCCAGTGGCGGGATTGCTCATGTGCGGAATGATTTCCGACACCTTGAACCTGACCTCGCCCACTACGACTGCTGTGGACCGCGAAATCATGCAGGAGCTCTCCAAAATCTGCGGCGTGAAGCCGGGCGATCTCGCCAACGAGATTTTCAGTGTCGGCTCGCCGCTGCTCACTCTCTC
>JBIIUB010000087.1:0-12223 GCA_044340205.1 Terrimicrobiaceae bacterium | reverse complement strand
CAACTCGGCTGCGGCGAAGTTGAAGATGCCTGCGATGATGTTTGTCGGGAAAAGTTCGCGCTTCGTGTTGTAGGCCATCACGGAGTCGTTGTAGGCCTGCCGGGCGAAGGCGACTTTGTTCTCGGTGGAGGTCAGCTCCTCGGTGAGCTGGAGCATGTTTTGATTCGCCTTGAGATCGGGATAGGCCTCGGCGACGGCCATGAGGCGTCCGAGAGCGCCGGTGAGCCCAGCCTCGGCTCCAGCGAGTTCACGCATCGCGGCGGGATCGCCGGGATTCGCGGCGGCGCGGCCACCAGCGGTTTGCGCGATGTTGCGTGCAGCGGTGACGGCTTCGAGTGTTTTGCTCTCGTGCTGCATGTAGGCCTTCGCGGTTTCAACGAGATTCGGGATGAGGTCGTAGCGGCGTTTGAGCTGGACATCGATCTGCGAGAAGGCGTTTTTGAAGCGGTTCCGCAGCGTCACGAGATGGTTGTATTGGCCAACGATGAAGAGCAGGAAAAAACCCGCTATGACAGCCAGAACGATCAGCGATATCACAAATATTCCCATGGGCCGCACTTTGCCGCCGTCGCAGGCGCTTCGCAATAGGAAAAAGCCCACGCGACTTCCCGCTTGTGGGGCTTTCCAATCGGGCATAGTTTCTCTATTGAAATGATTGCGCAACGCAGTCCAGACAACGACGGACCCCTCACCTGGCTGGGAAATTTCCCAGTTTATGTGAGCACGGTGGTCGCGGGCTTGCACGGTATCGCCCTTGTTTTAAGCGCCCTTGCGATGGCGGCGGGCTCGGAGGCGCTGCTGCAGTCGCTGATGTTTTCGAGTGATGCCGTGGTGCGCGATTGGTCGGTTTGGCAACTCTTCACCTATGCGTTCGTCCACACGCCTCCTTACTGGGTGTTTTTATTCGAGCTGTATTTACTGGTCGTCTTCGGCCGGGAGATTGAGAGCTATCTGGGGCGCGCGGCATTTATCAAACTCTACCTCACCCTGTTGGTAGCTCCCTCGTTATTTCTTGCGGTCTGCGATTTCGTTGGCTGGCGGACGATTTACGATGGATCGAGCGCGCTCCACTTTGGCGTGTTTGTGGCATTTGCCTTGATCTACCCGACCGCTGAAATCCTCTTCAGCATCCAAGCGAAATGGATCGCCCTCGCGCTTCTGGCCATCAACTCGCTTCAATGCCTGGCCCTCTCGAACTACGATGCGCTCGCCGTGCTGGTGGTGGATTGTGTGGCCGCCTGCCTCTTCATCGGCTTTCAGCAGGGTCGCTTCACCTTTCGCCTGCCCGAGCGCGCACAGAAAGCCCGGCCCGCACGTAAGCCGGCGGCTCCCCGGAATGCAGAGCCCGTCAGCGAGGATGCGATTGATGCGATCGATCCGATCCTTGAAAAAATCTCCCGTCACGGCATCGGCAGCCTCACGGCGCGCGAACGCGAGCGCCTTGAGAAGGCCCGTGCTCATTTGATCGCCAAGGACGGGGGATCGTAAAAAATGCCCGAACCTCAAGACTCTCCGCCCGCCCGCCAAACTGATCCGAACCTCAAGGATCCTTGCTATGTCAACGCCCTCTCCCACTTTTACCGGGGAGAACTCGGACGCATCATGATCTGGCGCCAGAGGCTGGATGTCACCACGACCTGGGCGATTACGACCAGCACCACGATTATTGGATTTGCGTTTTCGATTCGGGATGTCCCGCACATCATTTTCTTTTTCAATCTCGCACTCGTCTGGATCATGCTTTGGATCGAGGCTCGGCGCTACCGGTTCTATGACGCGTTTCGCGGGCGGGTTCGCATGTTGGAGGCGCACTTCCTGGTGCCGATGATTTCGCAGAGTCCAAAAATCCTGGATGGTGAGTGGCGGCGCCTTGTTTGTGAGGATCTCATCCTGCCCTCCTTCAAGATCAGCAAGCTGGAGGCGGTTGCGCGGCGGTTGAAGCGGAATTATGCGTTCATCTTTGGATTTGTGATGCTGGCCTGGACGCTGAAGATTTTCATTCACACGAAGGAACCGATCCGCTCGTTCGCCGACTTCTACCATGCCATGGCGGTTCACCAGTTGCCATCCTGGCTGGGCTTCGGAGTTTACATAGGAACGATCCTCGTGATTTCGTTTTTGATGATTGTCATGCTTCGTTCGAGCAGCGAAGAGGTCAACGAATTCGGTAACTCGAACAGCTCGCTATGGAAAATTTAGACGGCATCGCCCGCCTGCAGGAAATTGTCGCCCGCCTCCGCGCTCCGGATGGCTGCCCTTGGGACCGTGAACAGACGCACTCCTCGTTGCGGCCTTTGCTCGTCGAGGAATGCTACGAGGTCATCGACGCCATCGAGCGCTCGGATGATGCCAACCTGCGCGAGGAACTCGGCGACCTGCTGCTCCATATTGTGATGCACGCCCAGATGGGTTCGGAGAGAGGGGCTTTCTCGCTCGAGGAGGTCGCTGCGACCGTCTGTGAAAAAATGATCCGTCGTCACCCGCATGTCTTCGGCGACAAACTGGCGGCGGATTCCCATGCCGTCCTTCGGCAATGGGAACAAATCAAGCGCACCGAAAAAGGCGGCGCGTCAGGCGTGCTCGACAATATCGCGGGTGCGCTACCGGCCTTGCTCAAGGCCCAGACCGCTCAAAAAAAAGCCGCGCGTGTCGGATTTGACTGGCCGGATGTCGAACCCGTTTTCGGCAAGTTTGCCGAAGAGGTTGCCGAAGTCCGCGAGGCCATAGAGGCGAGTGATGCGACATCCCTCGAAGCCGAGGTCGGCGACCTGCTTTTCACGGCAGTGAATCTTGCCCGCAAGCTGGGAGTCGATGCCGAAACCGCACTCACGGGTTCCACGAACCGCTTCGTCACTCGCTTCCAAGCGATCGAGCGCGAACTTGAATCCACAGGTCGCAAGGTCGAGGACACGCCGCTCGAGGAACTCGACCGCATCTGGGAAAAAGTAAAATCCGCATGAGCTTCGCCGTTGTTCAACCCGGCGCGCGCTCGCGCAACCGATCTTTTCCGAATGGACCGGGAAGCCCGGACGATGCCGGTCCGGCTCCTGAGGGCGTCTACGCCTACGCCGCTTGCCTCGGGGGCGGCTTCCACCGTAGCCTGCGAACAATCCCCTCGAATGCCGATGATGTCCTGCTGATTTTGGACAAAAAGAATCTCCGCAAGGCCCTGGCCGAGCTGAAAGTTTTACGCAAACGCGGTGCGCGCGTGAGGGTTTCCTGCCGGGACACGCGCTCCGCCGACTTCGCCGCCCTTCTCAGCGATGTGACGAGATTTGATCTTTTTCGCGAAATCTGCCGCTCCGCCGATGGTGCCATCGCCACCACTCCCGAGAGCGTGAGCTTGTATGAAACCGCCGGCGCTACCGAGGTCCCGTTCATCCCGCCGCCATGTCCGGTCGATCACCCTGCGTGGGATTTCAGCCAGCCTGCGGGCAAGAGGCGCGGCATTTTCATCGGAACAAATTCCTTTCTCTCGGGCGGGGCGAACCACATGGCGGCCCTGATGGCGGCCGACCGCCTCTCGCGTGAACTGGAATGCCCGCTGGCGGTGGTCAACACCGAGGGACGCCGGGGCGGGATGATTTTAAAAAGCCTGCGAAAAAACAATCCGCTTTTCTTCATTGTCGAGGCGCCGCTGCCCTACGCCGATCTGTTGCGTGTCATGTCGCTGCACCGCATCGTATGGCAGTTGGATGGTGACGAAGGCCCTGGCGCGAGCGCATCCGCCGCATTGCTCTGCCGTATCCCCTGCGTGGGTGGAAATGGTGCCGTCGAGCGCATCGCCTTTCCTGGCATAAGTTCGCCTGCCTCGCGGGAGGATTTGTTAGAGTCCGCGCGACTCCTGCTCACAAATGACAAGGCTTGGCAGGAGGAGGTCGAAGCTTCCCAGCACAGGGCCGCCGAGTTCCTTTCGTTTCGCAAAACCGCCCTGCGTCTCCAGTCCACGCGTTCATGACCGGCATCTCCGCATTCATCGTTTGCAAAAACGAGGCCGCATCCATCGAGCGTTGCCTCGCGAGCCTGTCGTGGTGCGACGAAATAGTCGTTGTGGACTCGGGGTCCACCGACGCCACCTTGGAAATCTGCGCGAAGCACAAATGCCGAATCGCTCACCGGGAGTGGACTGGCTATGTGGAGCAAAAATCCCACGCGCTTTCGCTTTGCACGCAGCCGTGGATTCTCAATCTGGATGCCGATGAAGAGGTCTCACCCGAGTTGAGGGACGAGATCCGTGCCATGCTAGAAAGCGATGCCGGCGGACAAGTGAAGGAGGAGGGATTCGAGATTCTGCGTATTGTTTTTTACCTGGGCCGTTGGTGGCGAAAAGGCGGATGGCATCCCGAGCGCCGCTTGCGTCTCGCACGGCGCGAACGGGTCACTTGGCACGGGGAGGAACCCCATGAGCACGCCCGCGTGCAGGGTGCCGTCGGACGCATGCGCGGTGAGTTGCGGCACTACACCTACCGTGATATCGCCGACCATGTGGCACGCCTGAATGCGCACTCCTCCGCAGCCGCTCGGGCCCTTCACAAGAAGGGCAGGCGTGCGGGTCTTGCGGATCTTCTTCTCAAACCCAAGGCGCGTTTTTTCAAATTTTACCTGCTCCGCCGTGGTTATCGCGAGGGTCTGCCCGGCCTGCTCGTCGCCTTCATGGAGGCGTTCTATGTTTACTTGAAATATTTCAAGCTCTGGGAGCTTGGCCGCAAAGGTTAGGCATCTCTGACTTTTCCGGCAGGCGATCACCCCAATGTGAGTCCGCTGATTCTCGACGATGGGTTTCCGCGTCTCCCGCTATCTTCCATGGAAGAATAGAAGCTCCGGCAGGCGACTCTGCCGGGGGTTCTGTTTGTAGGGCTCATGGGGCGTTGCCCCCATTGTTGATGAGGTTTCCCGCTCTTAAAGGTGCGGGAGCTTTATGACCAAATCACCGCCAATTCGAAAAAGCAGCACCAAGGAAATTCTGAGGGACATGCCGCTGCCTCCAACCGAGGAGCCGGATGTATCCTACAGCAGGCTTTTTGAGACATCGCAGGACGGGATTTTTGTCTTGGATTTCCACACACGCCGGATTGTAGATGTTAACCCCGCCATGTGCCTTCTCACTGGCATTTCGAGATCACGCCTCATCGCGGCGAATCCTGAGAACATCGCTCCTCTGCACGCGCTTTTTCGCAACGATGAATCATTTTTTGACGAGCTTCGAGCGGACCCCGTCCTTCGCAGGGAGAACCTGAGTGTGGAGAATCGGGATGGTTTGCACATTCAAGTCGAAGCCGTTTGCAATCTCTTCCACTCCGGCGGACGCGAGTTCATTCAATGCAACCTGCGCGATGTCACGCAGCACCGTCTCGCGGAGGATCAGGTGCGGCGAATGAACGAAATGCTCGAGCAGCGTGTGGCCGCCCGCACCTGCGAACTTGAGGGCGCGAACCGCGAGTTGGAGGCGTTCACCTACTCGGTTTCTCATGATCTCCGGGCCCCGCTGCGGCACATCATGGGCTTTGTCGAGATCCTTGAAAAAGAAGCCGCCGACAAACTCACGGATGCGCAGCGGCGGCATCTCTTCACGATCGGAGGAGCCGCGCGGCGCATGGCGGAGTTAATAGAGGACCTACTCGCATTCTCCCGCATCGGCCGCTCCGAGGTGCAGAAGGTGAGCGTGGACATGCTCACGCTCCTCATGGAGGCGTTGGACGACCTTCGCCATGAAACGAAGGATCGAATCATCAGTTGGAAAATTCACGACCTACCCATGGTTACTGTGGACCGCTCGCTTATGCGCCAAGCACTGGTGAACCTGCTTTCGAATGCCATCAAGTTCACATCGAAACGCAACCGGGCTGTCATTGAAATCGGCACGGAGCCGGGCCGTAAGGGTGAGGATACCATTTACATTCGCGACAACGGTGTGGGTTTCAATCCCCGCTACGCGCAGAAAATTTTCGGCGTTTTCGAGAGGCTACCCAACGCCGATGAGTTCGAGGGGACCGGGATCGGTCTGGCCAATGTGCAACGCATCATCCGCCGTCACGGCGGCCGCGTGTGGGCGCTCGGCAAGGCGGATGCAGGAGCCACATTTTATTTTACCCTCCCCCGTAGAGTTGAAAATGACGCCTGACACGGCTCACATACTGCTTGCGGAGGATGATCCTGCCGAGGTCGAATTGGCGCTTTCGGCCATGCAGGCCGGTGATCCAAGGCGCCGCATCGAGGTCGTGCACACTGGCGAGGATGCGCTGGATTACCTGCTCCGCCGCCGGGCATGGAAGGGGCGCGGCGCTTCGCAGCCCGCGCTGGTGTTGCTGGATCTCAAGATGCCTGGAATCGGCGGCATCGAGGTTCTGCGCGCTATTAAAACCGATGCCCGCACACGGTGCATTCCGGTGGTGGTTTTCACCTCCTCGGGCGAGCGGCGGGATATTTCTCTCTGCTATGAAAACGGCGCGAACGCCTATGTGGTGAAGCCGGTTGACTTCGCCTGCTTTGTCGAAACCCTTCAGGCCATCGGCCACTTCTGGACCGGCCTGAACACACCCCCGGCGCGTTCGCTTCGCCCCCAGAGATGAAGTGCCGGATTCTTCATCTGGAGGACGATCCGCTCGATGCCGAGTTGATCTTGCGCAGGCTGGAAGCGGATGGCTTGGATTGCCAAATCGACCGGGTGGATACGGAGGCTGCTTTTTTGCAGGCGCTCGAACGCGGGGGCGTCGATCTCGTTTTGGCCGATTTTTCGTTGCCCGGCGCCGACGGAATGGAGGCACTTCGGCTCGCCCGGCAAGTGAAGCCCGATCTGCCATTTCTCATTGTTTCGGGAGTCATTGGAGAAGAGGCGGCGGTGGACTCTCTTCAGAATGGCGCGACCGACTATATCTTGAAAGACCGCCTCTCGCGCTTGACGCCCGCCGTGCGACGAGCGTTGGACGAGGCCGCGCTCCGGCGCGACAGGGAATCCCTCGGCGACCAACTCACCCGCGCGCAGAAGCTCGAAATCTTCGGAGAACTCGCCGGAGGCGTGGCCCACGACTACAACAATATTCTTACAATCATCATGGCCAACAGCGGACTGCTCATGGCAGGTCTCGCCGAGGGAACGCGCCTGCACAAGCACGCTTCGCAGATCGAATACGCCTGTGAGCAAGCTGCCTCGCTCACCCGGCAGCTCTTGGTTTTCAGCCGCGACAGAGGCCGCGATGCCGCTGTGCTGGATCTGAATGGTATTGTCCAAAATGCCGAGTCCATGCTGGCTCGCCTGCTTCCCGAAAATGTCGAACTCGCAGTCTACCCTGCTGACGCCCCTTTACACATTACAGCGGATCGGGGCGATCTCGAGCAGGTGCTGATCAATCTTGTCCTCAACGCTCGCGACGCCATTCGCTGGCACGGCACGATCCGAATCGAAACAGGAAGGATCCAAAAAGACAGGCAGGAGCTTGTTTTTTTAAAGGTGCGGGACAACGGCGCTGGAATGACCCGCGAGGTGAAGGCGAGGGTGTTTGAGCCGTTTTTTACGACCAAGCCGGAGGGTAGCGGCACCGGGCTCGGACTCGCGACCTGTCGGCGATTGATACAATCCATGGACGGACAGATCACTGTGACAAGCCATACCGGTCGGGGAACGGAATTCCGCATTCTGTGGCCTGCGGCGGAAGGTGGCGGAGTTTCTCCAAACCAGGTTCCCATCCGCGCCGAAATGCCGCGCGGCTGTGAAAAAATCCTGCTGGCTGAAGACAACCACATGCTTCGGGATATGATCGCCGGCCAGCTTGAGGAGCTAGGCTATAAGGTGCTGCAAGCATCGAACGGCCTCGAGGGCCTCGATGTCTTCGCGCAGAGCAAAGACAACCCTCCCGTGCTCGTCATTGCGGATGTCGCGCTCCCTCTGCTCAGCGGGCGGGAGATGGTCCGGCTCCTCCAGCGGTCATCGCCGGGTTTGCGGGTCCTGCACACCTCGGGACACTCCGACCACACCATAGCTGCGCTGGGATTTCAGCTTCCGGCAGGGGATGTGCTGAGGAAACCTTTCACGCTGGCCGAGCTGACGCTGAGGATCCGCGAAATCCTCTCAGCCGCGAAATAAGTCGTTTCTGTCGCGCGGCCTTTGTTGACAGCGCCCCCCGTCCTACACATATTCCGTGCCCGCTCACAGCCGGGCGGACTACTATTTATGGAAAATATTCGCAACATCGCCATCATCGCACACGTCGATCACGGCAAGACAACGCTCGTGGATCAGCTTCTCAAGCAGGCGGGAACCTTCCGCGCTAACCAGAAAACGGATGAGCGCATGATGGACTCGATGGACCTCGAAAAAGAAAAAGGCATCACCATCCGTGCCAAGAACGCCGCTTTCCGCTGGAAGGATTACCATGTGAACATCGTGGACACTCCCGGCCACGCCGACTTCGGCGGAGAGGTCGAGCGCATCATGAAGATGGTGGACGGCGTGCTCCTCGTGGTGGATTCGCACGACGGCCCTCAGGCCCAGACAAAATTCGTTCTGCGCAAGGCGATGGAGAACGGTCTGAAGCCGATTGTGGTCATCAACAAAATCGACCGCGAGAATGCCCGTCCACACAAGGTTCTCGACATGGTGTTCGAGCTTTTCATGGAACTCGGCGCGAGCGACGAGCAGCTGGATTTCCCGCACATCTACGCCAGCGCCAAGCAGGGCTTCGCTAAAAATGAAGTCGCGGATTCCAGCGACAACATGGAACCTCTCTACGAGGCGATCGTTAAACACATCCCGCCGCCACCGAAGCCGGATGTGGACTTTTTCCGCATGCTTGTGTCGAACCTCGACTACAGCGACTACCTTGGCCGTATCGCCTACGGACGCATCATCAGCGGCAAGGTTGCGCTCGGCCAACAGATCGTTTGCATCCACAAGGACAACCGGAAGGAAAAGGCAAAGGTCACGGCGATTTTCTCGCACGAGGGCCTGGAAAAAGTTCAGATCCAAGAAGCCTCGGCTGGCGATATCGTGGGCATCAGCGGCTTCGAGGAAATCTTCATCGGCGAAACACTCGTGGACACCGAGGACCGCGAGGCCCTGCCATTTGTTGAGATCGATCCGCCTACGATTTCCATGAAGATTTGCGTGAACGATTCGCCATTGGCCGGCCGGGAGGGAAAACTCCTCACCGCCCGTCAAATTCGCGACCGCCTCATACGCGAGACGCGCGGCAATGTTTCTATTTCAGTCGCCGACACCGATGTCGCGGGCCACTTCGATGTGAAGGCCCGTGGCGAAATGCAGATTGCCGTGCTCGTCGAGCAAATGCGCCGCGAGGGCTTCGAGCTTCTCGTTTCGCGCCCCGAGGTGATCTTCAAGCGCGCGGAGGATGGAACTGTCCTTGAGCCGATGGAAACCCTCTATGTCGATGTCCCGCCTGAAAACCTCGGCGATATCCTGCAGAACCTCGCCGGCCGCAAAACCGAGATTCTGAATATGGAGCATAATCCCCACAGCGTGCTCGTCCAGGCCACGATTCCTACACGCGGCATCATCGGCTTCGAGACCGATCTCGTGAACCTCACCAAGGGCCACGGCATTTGCAGCCACCTCTTCAAGGAATACGGACCGCACAAAGGCGAGATTCCAAGCCGCAACAACGGTGTGCTCGTTTCGATGGAAGGCGGCACCAGCATGGCCTACGCGCTGGACAGCATCCAAGAACGCGGTCGTCTCTTCATCGGGCCACAGGAGGAAATCTACGAGGGAATGATCATTGGTGAAAACGCCCGTCCCGACGACATGCCGGTGAACCCCTGCAAGGCGAAAAAATTGACCAACATGCGAAGCCAAGGCGATGGCAAGGGCATCTCGCTCGCGCCGCCGATCGTGATGAGCCTCGAGCGCTCGCTCGAATACATCGCGCCCGACGAGTATGTGGAGGTCACTCCCAAATCGCTCCGTCTCCGCAAAAAAATCCTCGACGCCAACGCGCGCAAACGCGCCGAAAAATCGGCCGGGGTTTTTGCCTGACGCACCGCTTCCTTCGAAAAGCCCGGAGCCGCAAGCTCCGGGCTTTTTTGCGTTTTCGACCCGCATCATGGGTGCTCCAAACAGATTTCCAAGGTCCACGGGTTGACTCAGGGCAGCTCATGGATTATTTCGAGGCAAAGTGGAGGAGCCGCCATTACAGCCTCGCAAAAAATCGCCCGTATCGTGGGAGCAAGCAGTCGCGCAATTCAAGCGGCACAACCCGGCACATCCGCCTGGGATGCCGAAGTGCAAGCCATCCGCGACGAGAAAAGCATACCTTGGAGAAATCTTGGGAAGTTTGGACCTCCCGACACGATAGCCTCCGAACATCTCGTCTGGTTCCAAGACGGCATGGTTTTCAAAGCCACAGCCTACGATCGTTTTGGACACTCGATTGACAAGGGTCCAGGCAAAGCCACTCCGCTGGAATACCTCCGACGAATTGCTGCGAGCAACGAAGCGTTCAATGATTCCGCAACGATCGTCGGAAAATTTGAAAACGAAAACGGGAGCTTGGGATTGATCCACGCGCAGGAATTCATCGCACAGAATCCGGCAGGTGCATTTCACGCAACACCGGAGCAACTCATCAAATTTTTGGAGTCGCTCGGGTTCTTCCCATCAGAAGGCCATTTTTCAAAATACGAGGTCTGGGCAAATGCCGATCTGGGGATCGAGCTAGCCGATTTCCATTCGGGGAATGTGATTTTAAACAGCGAGGGGATGGTTGTTCCAATCGACATCGTTGTCCACAAATTCGATCCTTCAAAAGGCGTCGACTTTTTTTAATCGGCGGAGCTGCTCGGATTCGCAGAAAGGATTGACGCGCCCGCCGCGCTCACCCAGTATCCCCGCTCTTTTCACATTTCATGCGTCATACCATATCGATTCTCGTTGAGAACAAATTCGGCGTGCTGACCCGCGTGGCGGGGATGTTCAGCGGTCGCGGGTTCAATATCGACACTCTCAATGTCGGTCCCACACTGGATGCCTCGGCGTCCCGCATGACGATTGTGGTGCGCGGCGATGATAAAGTTCTCGAGCAGGTCACCAAGCAACTGGAAAAGCTCGTGGATGTGATCGATGTCCAGGACTTCCGCGACGAAGAGTATGTGGACCGCGAGCTCGTGCTGCTGCGCGTCAGTGCCACCTCCAAGACTCGCGCCGAGGTGATGCAAATCTGCGACATTTTCCGTGCGAAGATCATCGATGTCCAACCCGAGAAGCTTGCCATCGAAGTCACCGGCACGGAGAACAAGATCAACAAATTTCTCAGCCTCATGGAAAGCTTCGGCATCAGCGACCTGACCCGCACCGGCAAGATCGCCCTCGCCCGCACAAACTAACCCCATCCGACACTCAACCCTACACTAAAAAACCAAACAACCATGCCAGCCAAAATCCTCACCGACAAAGACGCCGACCTTAAATTTTTCAAAGGAAAAACCCTCGCGGTCCTCGGCTTCGGTTCCCAAGGCCACGCCCACGCTCTGAACCTCAAAGAGAGCGGATGCAAGGTCATCATCGGTCTTTATCCCAAGTCCAAGAGCCGCGCCGTCGCTGCCGCTCAAGGTTTCGAGGTTTTTGACACCGCCGAGGCCGTGCGCCGCGCGGATGTGATAATGGTTGCCATTCCCGACACCAAGCAACCCGCCGCCTACAAGGCCGACATCGAGCCGAATCTCACTCCCGGCAAGACCCTTGTTTTCAGCCATGGCTTCAGCATTCATTACAAGACCATCGTTCCGCCGAAGAATGTGAATGTGATCATGGTCGCTCCAAAAGGACCAGGCCATATCGTTCGCCGCCAATACACCGAAGGCAAAGGCGTGCCAACCCTCATCGCCGTTTACCAAAACCCCGGCAAGGATGCGAAAAAGATCGCCCTTACTTGGGCCAAGGGCATCGGTGGCACACGCGGTGGCGTGATTGAGACCTCTTTCAAAGAAGAGACCGAGACCGATCTCTTCGGCGAGCAGACCGTTCTCTGTGGCGGCGCCTCCGCGCTCGTCCAGGCGGGATTCGAAACCCTCGTCGAGGCCGGCTACTCACCCGAGATGGCCTACTTCGAGTGCCTCCACGAGCTGAAGCTAATCGTCGATCTCATGAACGAATCCGGTATCGCCGGCATGCGTTTCTCGATCAGCGAAACCGCCAAGTGGGGCGATGTTGCCGTCGGACCAAAAATCATCGACGCCTCGGTGAAGAAGCGCATGAAAGCCGCGCTCAAAGACA
>JBIIUB010000155.1:0-3075 GCA_044340205.1 Terrimicrobiaceae bacterium | reverse complement strand
TAGGCCCCGTCTTCGGCGCCGTTCTGGCAGGCCAGTTTTTGGAAATGTGGGAGACTCTGGGACGCCCGCCGGAATTCCGCCTCGTCGAGCAGGGTGCAAATGATGGCCGCCTTTCCTGCGATATCTTGAAAGCCCTGTCAGAAACTCCACTCGCCGGAGTTCCTCTCACCATCATCGAACCAGCCTCCATTCTCCGCGAAAAACAGGCTGCCACACTCGCGAGGCTCGATGTCCAGTGGGTCGAGAGCCCCGAGAATCTCGATACATTCGATGGAGTTCATTTTTCCAACGAGCTGTTCGATGCCCTGCCCTTTGACATTCTGGAGGCGCGCGACGGCGCGTGGCATGAACTGCAAGTCCACGCCGACGAACTCGGTTTTTCCTTCCAACCAGCCTCGCATCCGATCCAGAGCATTGACCTCCCGCCACGCCCTGATGGCTACCGAACGGAACTCCGCCGCCACCAGCGCGACCTGATCGAAACGCTTTCCTCACGCATCAACCGAGGCTTTCTCCTAGCTATCGACTATGGAATGCCGCGTGCCGAGCTCCTCGCCCCCCACCGCTCGGGCGGCACGCTGGCCTGCTACGCACAACACCGCCGCGATGAGGCCCCGCTGGAAAATCCTGGGCAAAAAGACATCACAGCCCATGTCGATTTCACCGCCCTCGCGCAGGATGCAACCGCATGCGGTCTCACCCTCAAGGGCTACACAGACCAGCACCACTTTCTCGTCGGCGCCTCCACAGGACTCCTCAAGTCCCTCGACGGCGCCGCACCGACTCCCTCTACACTCAAAATCCTGCGAAGCCTCCGCACACTGCTCCACCCAGAAACGATGGGAACGCAGTTCAAAACGATCCTGTTTTCAAAAAATACCCCATTACCCAAACCGCTCTCAGGCTTCCAACACGCGGGAGATTTCAGGTTCCTCCTCGAAGACACGATCACCAACAACGCAAATCCCGAACCATTGCTCACAACCGCCGATCAAGGCAAAACATGGGAAACGGCTCTTGGCGGATATTGAAGCCAAAGCCGGGGAGGTTGGGTTTTAAAATCCAAGTGGCGTGCGGCATGATGGGATAGCGACGCTGCGGTGGGAATGCGCCACAGGCTTGGGTCAAGCCAACCGAAGCTGCGGGCGCGGCGGATGTAGCACATCGCAGATTGCCCGCAGGGCGCAGCGAGCAGGGGCGCGAGCAAGGCAAAGGTTGGCCCTCCAAAATCCGCGCGGCGGCGCGAAGTCGGATACAGAGGCGATATCTTATTTCGCAGGAGGCTCAGGCTTTTCTGCGGGCTTGTGTTCACCGCCAACGAAATATTTTTCCACGAGGTAGAAGCAGGCTGGGATGAGGAAGATCGAGAGGAAGGTGGCTGCGAGCATGCCTCCGATGACCGTTGTGCCCAGAACCTGGCGGCTCACGGCGCCTGATCCGCTGGCGAGCGCGAGCGGGACGGTGCCGAGGATGAAGGCAAAGGCCGTCATGAGAATCGGACGCAGGCGGAGCTTGGCTCCAGACAGAGTGGCCTCGAAGAGCGGTTTTCCTTTTTCGTATTCATCCTTGGCGAATTCCACGATGAGAATGGCATTCTTCGCGGCGAGGCCGATGAGCATGACAAGGCCGATCTGCGCGTAGAGGTTGTTCTGCATGCCTCGCATCGAGAGTCCGGCGAAGGCTCCAAAAACGGCGACAGGCGTTGTGAAGAGAACGCTGAAAGGCAGGCTCCAGCTCTCGTATTGCGCGGCGAGGATGAGGAAGACGAAGAGCAGCGAGAGACCAAAAATCGCGCTTGGCGGCACACCTTGGGCGGCCTGGTTTTCCTGATACGACATGCCGAAATAGTCGTAGCCCATGCCGGCTGGCATGGTTTCGCGGAAGACCTCCTCCATGGCACGCATGGCCTGTGCGGTGGAGTATCCCGGGGCGACGGAAGCATTGATTTGCGAGCAGCGGAACATGTTGTAGCGCATCGTAAATTCAGGACCGAATGACTCCTTGGCCGTGATGAAGGAGTTCACCGGCACGGGTTCCTTTTTATTGTTGGAAATGTAAAACATCCCCAGGTTGTCCAAGTCGGTTCGGTATTCGCCCTCAGCCTGCACATAGACCTGCCACTGGAGGCCGAAGCGGTTGAAGTAATTCACAAAATAACCACCGAGGAAGGTTTGCACGGTCTGGTAGGCGTCCGTGAGGCTCACGCCTTGGATCATGGCCTGCGCCTCGTCCACCGAGAGATGAATCTGCGGCACATCCCAGAGCGATGTAGTGAAGAGGGTGGTCAATTCCGGACGCGCCTTGAGGGCGGCCATAAATTTCTGGGTATTTGAAGCGATGAACTCCACAGGCCCGCCGGTGCGGTCCTCAAGGATGAAGGTGACGCCGCCGGCCGTGCCGATGCCGGGAATCGCGGGCGGAGGGAAAGCGAAGGCGGCCGTGGGATTTGCGAGTGCGGCGAGTTCCTTGTTGATATTCGCCTGGATGGCATCGACCTGAAGTTCCGGCGTCTTGCGTTTGGACCATTCCTCGAGAGTGATGAAAAAGAAGCCCGTGTAAGTGCTCGTGACAGTGCTCAGGAGGTTGAAGCCGATGATCGAGGTCACATACTGGACGCCCGGGGTCTTCAAAAGAATCTGCTCGATGCGCTCGGAGGCCTCGGTGGTTTGTTGGAGCGAGGAGGCGCGAGGAAGCTGCACGACGCCGAAGAGGTAGCCTTGGTCCTCCTCGGGGATGAATGCGGTGGGCATGGTGCTACCGATACCGCCAGCTCCCAGAGTGAGTCCGACAAGGAGAATGACAGCAATCCCCAGCTTGCGAATCAGGCCCCGGCAGACGGCGACATAGCCGTTCGTGGCGGTGTCGAACATTTTATTGAAGCCTCGGAAGAAGGCTCCAAGTGGTCCCCTCGCCTCCTTGCGCGGGCGCAGCAGAAGCGCACCGAGTGCGGGGCTGAGCGAGAGAGCGTTGAAGGCCGAGATGAGGACCGACACGGCCATCGTGACAGCGAACTGCTGATACATCGCGCCAGTGATGCCAGGAATGAATACGGTCGGGATGAAAACCGCCGCCAGG
>JBIIUB010000154.1:0-3076 GCA_044340205.1 Terrimicrobiaceae bacterium | reverse complement strand
TGGAAGCATGTGCAGACCGTTTGACGCCCTACGGTGGACTTGCGGCATGGAGCCACTATTTGGAGCGGGTTGGGATTGTGACAGACTTGGCGCGGCGTTTTCCCGTTGAGCGCACCAGTCCGAATGCGACGCCGGTTGGCGACATCCTGTATGGTTTCATGATCAACGCGTTGATGGGTAGAAGGCGCTTTGCGCACATGCGCCGGTTGCAGGATGACCGGGCGGTGGCGCTATTTTCGGGCTCAAGAGGCAGAGGGTGTGTGTCGAGAATCCCTTCGTGAGGATGATGGGGCGAGCCGATCTGCAGAAGGCTCGTTCGTGGATCGGGGCCAGCGAGCAGGATCTCTACGCGGCGTTGCCCCCGGAGTTCATCGCCGACTGGGATTCGACAGTGAACACGCGCTATGGCCACCAAGAGGAGGTGGAAATCGGCTACAACCCGCACAAGCCGGGCCAAGGCAGCCACCATCCGCTCTTGTGCGTGGTGGCGGGCACCCGACTGGCTTTGCACATGGAGTGGCGTCAGGGAAACACAGTCAGTGCCACGGGTTGGCAGGAGGCGATGGATAAGGTTTGGAGCCACCCCAATGTGCGCGGCCGACTCAAGCTCAACCGAGGGGACATCGGCTTCGCAAAGGAAAAAATCATGGCCTGGCACGAGGAAGCGGGCAAAGCGAGGCCGCATTTTCTTTTTAAGTTGCGGCTGAGCAAAAATGTGAAGCGGGTCTTGGCGGCGCATCCCATGGCCGATGTGGGAAGGGCCGCCAACCGTGGGCATGGAGCAGATCGCCGAGGCCGTCGTCCAACTCGATGGCTGGAGCCATCCACGGCGCGTGTTTTTATTCGCACCATGAAACCAGCCAACCCTTCGGCACAAGATGTGTTCTGGGGCACCGACCAGGATGAGGTTGACGCCTATGTGACGAGCCTGCCCGAGACGGCTTCTCCCGGGTAGGTTGTGATGCTTTATCGCAAGCGGGCCGATGCGGAGAACGTTTTCGACGAACTCAAAAACCAGTGGGGCTTCACAGGCTTTTGCAGCCACAAGGCGGTGGTGAGCGAGACGGCGGCCCGCCTCCTGCTCTTGACCTACAACCTGTGGACTCTTTTTGTGCGAGTGGTCAAGGAGCAGGGCGTGCATACCGAAGCGGTGACCAGTCGCGACGAGTTGTTGCTCATTCCGGCCAAACGGGTGCAAAGCGGCAGGCAGAAAACGCTGAAACTGGCGGTCAGCGCGAAATGGCGGGCAGCTATCCAGCAAGCCTACGAGAGGCTCGGACGGTGGTTGGCCCGAACTGCGCCGCAGTTGGATCCACAGCAAACATTCGAACGCTATCTCTGCTGGCACAATCCGCTCAGCCCCCAAAATTGGCTGGCTTTATCCCCGCCCTGATTTCCCAACTGCGGGATTTAGGATTATTACCACACCATCGCTATCTGGATCTTTCATGGCGCAGCGGCTATGGGCATAGCACTATTTCTCCAAAAAATGAGCGGGATGTGCAAAAATAGTACAGGCATCCCATAGAGGAAAAAATGCACCTCAAGAAGAGATGGACGGGATGTTTGAAACCTGCCACTTGGCAGGCTATAAAAAAACCCAAACACCCCCGTCTATCGGCTTCAAAGTTCAGCGGTTTCCGGCAGCTTTGCAATCTGATTCCCTGCCACCTGGTGTCGAGATTGGCGAAGGAAACTGGCGTCGATAACCCTAGTTTCGCAAGAATCTCAAAAAAATAGCGCCAATTTGGCAATTTCGCGATCAGAGGTTTTGTAAACTGTTCATTATCAATGATCGCATTTTTTTTTTTCAACTTTCATTTGTAGTGCCTAAAAATACCACATTTTTCTTGACTTTGATTTTTTTCTTTGTTATTTGTTGCGCGCATGTATTTTAGGACAAAATCTATCAAGGGCTCACAGCTCGTTCAACTCGTTCATTCCTATCGCAATAGCGACGGTTTACCTCGTCAGCGCGTCATTGCTTCCCTCGGCGACGCCAAACTCCCGGAGGCCGAAAAATCTCTCATCGCCAGCGCGGTCGAGCGCCGTATCCATGGCGAAGGCGATTTCTTTGACTCCTCTCTCTCCCCGGAAGCAACCGCCTGGGTCGATCGCATCGTTCAGCTCGCAGGCCGCTCTCAAGCTGCCAGACCCGTTCCCCAAGCCACTGTGGATGGCGTTATTCTCGATTCCATCGAGACCACCGATGTCGTGGAACTCGGACCCGAACTCCTCGCCCTCAAAGCCTGGGAGGAGTTGCGTTTTACACCGATGCTCGAGGCCCTGGGCATGAACCCCAGCGCCATTGCCACAGCCCAGCTCATGGTTTCCAACCGCCTCATCGAGCCTCTGAGCGAATGGGCTTTGATCGATTGGTCCTACCGCACCGCTATCCCCGAACTCCTCGATATCCGCATCACCAAAAGCGCCAAGGACCGCCTCTACCGCACCAGCGATGAGCTCATGGCCCACCGCAAGGACATCGAGGCCACGCTGCGTGAGCGTGAGCGTGATCTTTTCTCGCTCAGCCGCAGCGTCATTCTCTACGACGTCACCAACAGCCATTTCGAGGGCTTCTGCGCGTCCAACCCCAAGGCCAAGCACGGAAAAAACAAGCAACACCGCAATGACTGCCGCCAGATCGCCGTTGGCATCGCCTTTGACGAATACGGATTCCCACTCGCCCACGAGACCTTCGAAGGCAACATGGCCGACACCAAGACCCTGCCTCTCATCCTCGATCGCCTCGCCCGCCATGAGGATGGTCTCAAGCCCGTGGGCATCCTCGACGCTGGATTCGCCTCGCACGCGAACCTCGCCCTGCTCAAGGAGCGAGGCTATTCCTACATCGTCAACATCACGCGCGGCAGCCGCTCCAAGTATGCCGACTCGTTTGAAAATGAGACCTTCGAAGCCCTCCCCGGACGCTCCGAGGAGCAGCGCGTGGAGGTGAAAAAAATCATCGATCCCGAGGACTCCGCGAGCCACTTGGTCCTGTGCCGCAGCGCCCAGCGCCGCATCAAGGAGGAGGCCATGATTTCGAGTGCCGAGAAGCGATTCCTCGCCGCAGCCG
>JBIIUB010000086.1:0-12403 GCA_044340205.1 Terrimicrobiaceae bacterium | reverse complement strand
GACCGGCTTGCCGACGAATTGGGGGAATGCCTCGGCCATTTCGCCGTCGAGGATGAAGGAGGCGTAGGCGTTGAGTTTTTCCTGAAGCTGGAGGATGTGAGATTCGTCGCCAGTCCACGGGCGCGTCTCATACATCGCAAGCACGAGCGTGTCGCGGCGTTTGTCGTGGGCGAAGGCGTCGAGGACGGCGGGGTGCTCGAGGCCCATCGGGCGGCGTGGCGTGGCGGTGTTCATTTTGGGAAGTTTTAAGAATTAAGAATCGTAGCGGAGCGGAGAAAGACTGCCGGAGGCAGCCCGAAGGGTGAAATGAAATTTCATCAATAAAGTTTTAAGCAACCCTCAGGCGCTGCGTGCTTCGAGGGAAAAAACCACGGAGGACACGGAGAGCACGGAGTAGAGAAGGAGTTTGCAGCAGATTGCGATCTGCGGAAAGCAGGAGAGAAACTTTGTTTCAGCTTCTAATAACCCTCCGTGCTCTCTGTGTCCTCTGTGGTTAAATAAGATACCCATGGGTAACATTATAACAGCTGTTGGCGAATCAAGCGGCTTTGGGGAACCACTGGTAGAGCATGAAGTAAATGAGGACGCCGGTGACTGAGACGTAGAACCAGAGGGGGAATGTCCATCGGGCCCAGGCGCGGTGTTTTTCGAAGCGGCCTTTGATGGCGTGCGTCATGGTCACTAAAATGAGGGGGACGATGACGATGGCCAAAATGATGTGGGAAATGAGCATTCCGTAGTAGAGGGGCTTCAAGAACCCTTCGCCGCCGAAGGGGGTGTGGACTCCTTGGACCAGAATCTTGTGCAGCACATAGGTGATGAGGAAGACGCAGGATACGCAGAAAGCGCCGACCATGCAGTTCCGGTGGGCGATTTTGCGCTCGGTTTTGATAAAGAGAAAACCGGCGGCGAGGAGGAGGGTGGAAATGGTATTGAGGCCGGCATTGAGCGCCGGAAGGTCAGAAACGCTCATGGCACTTTGTTTGAGCGGTCGAGTTTGCGGCAGGTGTCGGCGATGTAGTAGGTGAGACCTGCGACGATGAGGCCGACGATGGCGAGCATGCCGACGACTCCCCAAGAGAGGGCGATGCCTGCGGTGACGGTTTGGGGTTCATCGGGGCCGCCAGCACCGGGTTGCCGGCAACCAACGCACGCGGCGGCTTCGGGCAGACGGGTGAGAAAAAAGAAAACGATCAGAGCGGTGAGGTTTTTCATTTTTTAAAAAAGATGTTCAGAATTTCTACGAGCCGGCGGTCAGGGAAGTTGGATTTTTTTGTCTCGTCAGTCTGAGTTCACTCGTTTCGGGTTTGCGTGGCCGAAGGTTTTTCACGCAGGAGTTCTCCGATGTCCACCATGAGCTTTTGGACGGCTTCGGGATCGAGGCCGTCGTGGTATCCGCGCAGCCAGCCTTTGCCATCGACAAGCACGATGCGACTGGAGTGGGCGGGCGTGCCATCGGGTTCCTTGGCGAGGGGTTGCAGGAGTCCCGTGACAACGATCCTTTGGATGGCGTCGGGGGTGCCGGTAAGGAATTTCCAAGAGGCGGGGTCTGCGCCTAGCGGCTCGCTGAAGGCTTTGAGGATCTCAGGCGTGTCGTATTCCGGATCGACGGTGAAGGTCACGAGTTCCACATTGCCGCGCACTTTTTTGAGCTTGGTATTGAGGTCTTGCATCCGGAGCACGGTGATCGGGCAGGGGCCTTTGCAGCGGGTGAAGATGAAATTTGCGGCCCAGATTTTTCCCTTGAGATCCTCGAGCGTGATGGATTTTCCGGTTTGGTCGGTGAGTTGGAACGCCGGAACTTGAGAGATTTTCTCAAGGTTCGACGGGAGTGAAGGGGGGCGGGTGGATTTCAGGTTCACATAAGCGAGCCCAATAAGACCCGCCGCCACGAGAAATGCCACGACCCATCCGATGCGCGGTATGCCGGGCCGCGCGGGGATTTCAGACATAATAAAGCAGTGCCAACACGAATAGCCACACGACATCCACAAAGTGCCAGTAGAGGGCGACATTGTTCAGAGCGATATGATGTGACGGGGTGAAGCAGCGGGTAAAGAGTTGGCGGAGGAAGCACCAGACGATGAGAAGAACGCCGATGATCACATGGAGACCGTGGAAGCCGGTGATCACAAAAAAGCTGGAGCCATAGACGCCGCCGGTGTTGAACCACAGGCCTTCATGGTGGAGATGCCACCATTCGTAGCACTGCACACCGACGAAGATGGAACCAAGCACGATCGTCACAAAAAGCCAGCCAAGGCCGGATTTCGCCTTCTGAACCGCTACCTCCGCCATGTGGAATGTGCAACTGCTCGCGATCAGGAAAACGGTATTGATCGTGGTAAGGAAAACCGGGAGGTGGGCGATGTCCTTGCTCGGCGGCCAGGCGTGGTTTGCCTGCCAGGGGAAACCGTTTTCCGCCCAGCGGAGGATGAAATAGCCCCCGAGAAGTCCTGCGAACAGCATGCCCTCGGATATCAGGAACATGATCATGCCGAATTTGGCTGTGGCTGGCGGTGCGCCGTGATGCTCGTGGGAATCGTGTGTAAGGGCTGCTGTGGACATGATGGTTGGTTTTTTAAAAAGGGATCACGGACTGATCATTGGTCCGCGAAGGTTCATGAGTATCAGAACCAGTGCGCAGAGGGAAATAGCAAAAAGCCAGAGGAGGGCCATGACGATCGCATTGCGAGAGGTTGGTTTCTTCATCTCTTTGTTGCAACGAGGAGGCCCAAGAGGAGGGGCAGGTAGATGATGGAGGCGAAGAAAAGATTTCGCGCCGCATTGCGGCTCCGCTGGGTGATGAATCGCAGCGCGAAGGCGGTGAAGGCGAGCCCGAGCGCCAAGGCGCCGAGGAAGTAGATCGGCGAGTTGAAGCCGAGCATCGAGGGCATCAAGGTCACTGGCACGAGAAAGAGTGTGTAGAGCATGGCTTGGCGCGATGTCGTGCGCCCCTCAGGATCGTTGGCGGTGAGCATCACGAATCCTCCTTCGGCGTAGTCGTCTTTATACATCCAGGCGATGGCCAGAAAGTGGGGCATTTGCCAGAACCAGAGCGTGGCGAAGAGGAGGCAGCCTTCGATGTTGTAGTTCCCACGGGCGGCGACCCAGCCGATGAGAGGCGGCAGCGCGCCGGGAATTGCGCCAACGAGCGTGTTCAGCGAGCTGATGCGCTTCATCGGGGTGTAAACAAAGATGTAGATCGCGATGGTGGCGAATGCGAGGAAGGCGGCCCGGTGGTTCGTGAAGAGGGCCAGGATGGCAATGCCACTGAGGGAAAAGAAAATTCCAAAGAGAAGCGCATCGTGCGGCTGCATGCGGCGCGCTGGCAGGGGCCGTCCGCGCGTGCGTTTCATGCGGCTGTCGCTGTCGCGTTCCCACCATTGGTTGAGTGCGGCTGCTCCACCCGCGCAGAGGGCTGTGCCAAGGAGCGTGGCGGTGAGGAGAACCCAGTCGAACGGCCCCCGCCAGCCGAGCAGGAAGCCAACGAGCGTGGTGATGAGGACCAGAAAGGAAAGACGGGCCTTTACCAGCTCAAGCACATCGTCGAGCAGGGCATTTTTTCGTTCCTCTGGAAGGGCGGCAGCGCTCTTCATGCGATGCGGGCGAAATCCGAAACAGGCGGGCGGTCGGGAACAACAAATCGTCCGGCCTCGGTGCCACGCCACAGGCGGAAGGAAAAAACAACGCCGACGATGAGTGACAAGGCACCGAGTGCCATGTGGGCGGTGGCGACATCGGCAGCCTTGTTCGACCAGATCGTCCAGGCTCCAAGCGCGACTTGAGCAGTGATCATCACGAACCAGATTGCGGCCCAGAAGCGGGCCGAGCGGGCGATCGGATTCGCAAACGCACGCCATGCTACGGCGGCGACGGCGAGAAAAATCACGATGGCAACTGCCCGGTGGAGCATTTGAATCCAGATGTGCAGGGCGTTCGTGGGAACCTTGTCATCAGCCACGCGGGCTTCATTGATCGCTGCAATCGCCGCTGCGGATGTGTCGGGTAGGATTTTGCCGTAGGCGAGCGGGAAGTCGGGGATGGCGAGTCCGGCGTGCTCGTGGCGCATGGTGGCGCCGATGCCGAGCTGAACGAAGATCAGGAATGTGGAGGCCACGACAAGATTCCTCAACCCTGAATCAGGAAGGAAGAGGTCCCATCCTCCGCGTATGAAACGCGGGCTGGTAACGATGGTGAGGATGCCCAGCAGGCAGAAAAACGACTGTGCCAGCATGGCATGGAAGATGCCCATCTCGTCTTTGAAGAGGGTGACGCGGAGTCCCCCGAGCAGGCCTTGGACGCAGACGGCGAGGAAGGCGATGATGCCGAGATTTTTCACCCAGCGGCGCGGCTCCGATGCCAGAAGCGAGGCGGCAAGGATCATGGTCATCAACCCCACCCAAGAGGCGATGAGTCGGTGGCCATGCTCATAAAAAATGCCGCCCACCCATCCGGAGATGGGGAATAGGAACATGTTGTAGCCGTATGTCGTCGGCCAGTCGGGGACTGACATTCCAACGCCCTTGGAGGTGACGATTCCTCCGCTACAGAGCAGGATAAAAGTCGAAACCAGAGTGAGGACAGCCCAGGCGTGAACGGCTACGCGACGCAGGCTCACGGATGTGTTTGATCCATCCATGAACACGCGGGTTAGTGGGATTCCAGGCGGGCGTTTTCAGGCGCGCGCTCGGTTTGGGGGAGGAAATCCTTGTCCATGCCAGGAACACTGTATTCGTAGGCACCGTGGTAAACGACGGGCGTTTTGTCGAAGTTGCCATGCCCGGGAGGCGATGGAACTGTCCATTCAAGGGTGTTGGCATTCCATGGATTGTTCGGAGCTTTTTTGCCGTTGCGCAGGCTGATCACGACATTCCAGAGGAAGAGGAATGTGGTGAAGCCGAGTCCGATCGCGCCGATGGTGCAAAGCTGGTTGAGCGGCTGAAGTTGACGCAGGTGCTCATAGACCGTGGGATCCGCGATACGGCGCATCATGCCGCCGAGGCCCAAGTTGTGCATCGGGAAGAAGGTCAGATTGAAGAACACCAAGGTCAGGAAGAAATGCCACTTGCCGAGTGTTTCATTAAGCATGCGGCCGAACATTTTCGGGAAGTAGAAGTAAATGGCTCCGAAGATGGCAAAGATACTTCCGCCGAAGAGCACATAGTGGAAGTGCGCCACGATGAAATAGGTGTGGTGGACGAAGAGATCCACCGGTGTGGAGGCCATGAAGATGCCGCTGAGGCCTCCGATGACGAACATCGACACGAAAGCGAGGGCGAAACACATGGCGGTAGTGAACTCGATCGAGCCGCGCCAGATGGTGCCCATCCAGTTGAAGGTCTTGATGGCTGAAGGCACGGCGATGACCATTGTCGAAACCGAGAAGGCCGCGCTGAGTGTGAGGTTCATGCCGCTGACGAACATGTGGTGGCCCCAGACGATGAATCCGAGGAAACCGATGGCGATCATGGCGTAAACCATTGCCTTATAGCCAAAGATCGGCTTGCGGGCGAAGACGGCGAGAATTTCCGAGGTGAGACCCATCGCCGGAAGGATCATGATGTAAACCTCGGGGTGTCCGAAGAACCAGAAGAGGTGCTGCCAGAGGAGGGGTTGGCCGCCGCCTTGAGGCGAGAAGAAGCTCGTGCCCATGTTGAGGTCCGCGAAGAGCATGGCTGCGGCAGCAGAGAGAACCGGGACGGCCAACAAGAGGAGGATGGCGGTGATGAAGAGGGACCAGACGGGCAATGGCATGCGGAACATGGTCATACCAGGTGCGCGCATATTCACGACGGTCGTGATATAGTTAGTCGCACCGGCGATGGAGGAGAGGCCGTTTACGAAAAGCGCTGCGCCCCAGAGACTCTGTCCCATCGGGGTTCCGTTGTAGGCGCCCACGGAACTGAGCGGCGCGTAGGCAGTCCAACCTGTTCCCGGTGCTCCACCCGGCACGAAGAACGCGCCAAGGAGAAGGATGCCAGAGAGGACATATAGCCAGTAGCTCAACTCGTTCAAGAGAGGGAATGCCATATCACCGGCCCCGATTTGGAGCGGGATGAGGTAGTTGCCGAAGGCTCCAATGAGGAGTGGCATGACGACGAAGAAAACCATCACGGTCGCATGCATTGTGACAAGCATGTTGTAGCCGCCGGGAATGATCGATCCATCCACCGCCACAGTCGCCGGGAGGAGTCGGCCGATGAGCGGGAACTCTGCGCCGGGGAAGCCGAGTTGCCAGCGAACGCCCAGGGCGAGGGCTCCACCGAGGAAGAGGAAGGCGAGAGCGGTCCAGAGGTATTGGAGGCCGATCATCTTGTGATCGTAGGTCCAGATGTATTTATGGAAAAAGCCGACCTCGTGATGATCGGAATGCGCGTGGGCGTTGGTCTCTTGGACGGGTGCGTCGATGGTAGTTGCTGACATTTTCAAAAATGAGGTTTCAAAACTGCGGTAACACTAAAAATTAAAAATCGTCCTCTGAACATGAAAAATTTTATTCCTCGGTTGTTCGTGAAATTCCTTACGCCCCACCCGAGCGCGGCGTTGCTGTTTTTAACGGAAAAGAGGGGGTTGGTCCTCACAGGGTGCTCGGGTTGAAGTTCGGTGTGATTTCGGTATCGATCGGATCAGTGTGTCCTGCGGCCAGATGGTGCGCGGCTGCGAAGGCGATCATCAGCGCGTTGTCGGTGAGGAGACCAGGTGGCGGGAAATGGATTTCGAGTCCCTCGTCCGCAGCCCGCTGGATCGCTCTGGAGCGGAGTGAGGAGTTGGCGCTCACGCCGCCGCTGAGGCTAAGTATGCGCCGCTTGTTTTGGCGGGCCGCTTTGAAAAGCTTGGCGAGCAGGACATCAGTGACGGCTGCTTGGAACGATGCGCAGATGTCGGGAAGGTCGGCTCCGGTTGGAGCGCCGTTTTTTTCAAGAAAGATGCGGACGGCGGTCTTGAGTCCGCTGAAGCTGAAATCCAGATCGCCCGAGTCGATCATGCCGCGTGGAAAATCAAAACGCGCGGAGTTGCCGCTGCGGGAGAGGCGGTCGATCTCGATGCCGCCTGGGTAGCCAAGGCCGAGAAGTTTCGCGACTTTGTCGAAGGCCTCGCCGGCTGCGTCGTCGAGGGTGCGTCCCAGCAATTGATAGCGTCCGAAGCACTCCACATCGAGCAGCAGCGTATGCCCGCCGCTGACGACCATCGCCGTGTGGGGCGGGATTTTTTCATAGCCGAAAAACGGCGAGAGCAGGTGGCCTTCGATGTGGTTGATGGCAAGAAACGGCTTCCCCGCTCCGATGCAGAGGCCCTTCGCGGTTGCGGCGCCGACGAGCAGGGCGGAGGCGAGGCCCGGCCCGGTGGTGGCGGCGATGGCGTCGAGATCGCTGATTTGCACGCCTGCTTTTTGCAGAGCGAGATCGATGATCGCCGGCGCAGAAATGAGATGGTTTCTGGACGCCACCTCGGGAACGACTCCGCCGAACTCGGAGTGGATTTCGGCCTGACTGAAAATCTCATGCGCGAGCACATCGCCGAAGCCTTGCAGCACGGCGGCGGCTGTTTCATCGCAGGAAGTCTCGATCGCGAGCAGCGTGGGCATTTATTTTTTTTGGTTCTTTGCGTGTTGCAGGGAGCCTTGCATGGCATCCACAGCGCGCTCGAGCTGCGGATCCCAGATTGTGGCTTCGGCGGTGGCGGGATCCTCGCGCTTGCGGCGGGAGCGGAGGAGATCGGCTTCCTCCTCGTGGGTGAGTGTGGCTCGGATGTGCGGACTCACGCCGTGCTCATGGATGAGCTTGCGTCCGGGGGTGAAGTATTTCGCCGTGGTGAGGCGGGCGGCGGATCCGTCGGGCAATGAGACAACGCTTTGAACCGAGCCTTTGCCGAAAGTGGTTTCTCCGACGACGAGCGCGCGGTCGAGGTCCTTGAGCGCGCCGGCGACGATCTCCGATCCGCTGGCGCTGGCGTAGTTGGTGAGAACGACGACGGGGTATTTGCGGTTTGGACTGGCCGTCGCGGAGGTTCGGTATTCCCGTGAGGGCGTGCGGCCTTCCGTGTAAACAACGAGCGTATTTGGCGGCAGGAACTGTCCGCACACATCGACCGCGCTGCCAAGGAGGCCACCGGGATTGTGCCGCAGGTCGAGAATGAAGGCATCCATCCCCTTTGCCTCCAATTTATCCAGTGCGGCGGCGAGTTCAGTGGCCGTGGGTTCGTTGAACTGGGTAATCCGCGCGTAGCCGATGCGGGGCTGGCCGGGATTCCGTTGCGGGAGGATGCGTGCGTCCTTGATGCTGGCCACCTTGATGACCTCGCGGGTGAGTTCGTAATCCTTCACCTCGCCATTGGAGGGGCGTCGGATTGTAAGGATGACCTTTTCACCGACTGTGCCACGGAGTTTTTCGACAGCCTCGTTGAGCGGCGTGTTGTCGGTGTTCTCGCCGTCGATTTTGAGAATTTGATCACCCGGCAGGATGCCTGCCTTGAAGCCCGGAGTGTCCTCCATCGGGTTGATGACTGTGAGGACGCCAGATTTTTGGGTTACCACCACGCCGAGGCCGCCGAATTCGCTGCGTGTGTCCTCCTGCATGTTTTTGAAGCTCTTCGGCTCCATGAACTGGCTGTGGGGATCGAGGTTGTCGAGCATCCCCCGGAGCGCGCTGTAGGTGAGTTCCTTGTAGTCCACTTTCGACTCGTCAACATAGTCCTGCCGGATGAGTTGCATGGCGCGGGCGAGGAGTTGGAGTTGCTCGTAGGGGGATTCCTCGGTTTTTGGCGCGGGTGTTGGTGTCGCAGCCTCGCGGGCCTGAGCGTTCAGGCTGAGCGAAAGGATGGCTGAGAAAAGAAGTCGGCGCATGGAGTTCAAATTAGCACGACAAGGGGCATTGCCAAACGCATCAAAAAATCTCCCAGGCATGCTTCTGGGGAAGATAGTCCGGAAGTTGGGAGCGGTTTTCCCAGAGCTTGTGGAAGACGGGTGTGGCCGAGCCGGACATTGGAGGAACGATCCAGCTCCAGTCGGCTGAAACCGCGCGGCCCGCCTTCATTTCGCGTGCTGCGAATTCCATGAACTCCGAGGAGGCGCGGTGATGGTCCACGATGCGCACACCGGCTTGCTCATAGGAGAAAATGACGGCCGCATTGAGCTCCACGAGCGCACGGTCTTTCCAGAGCGCGTCACGCTCCCGGTCGATGCCCATTTTTTCAGCGATGGCTGGAAGCATGTCGTAGCGGGCTTCGTCGCCGAGGTCGCGCGAACCGATTTCTGTTCCCATATACCAGCCGTTGAACGGGGCGGCTGGAAAATCGATGCCGCCAATCCGGACTTTCATGTCGGAGAGGATCGGAACGGCATACCACTTCAGGCCCAGATCGGAAAACCATGGCAGAGTCGGATGCGTGAGTGGGACTTCCAGGGCTTGGGTGCATGGCGGAGGAAAAAGCACGGGGGCGCATCTGCGTTTTTGAATGATCAGCGGCAGGAGGTCGAAGCGCGTGCCTGCGCCTTTCCAACCGAGGGCCTGCGCCTCGCGGGTGAAAGCCAGGTTTTTCGGGTCGCCGAGGATCGAGCCGTCCGGTTGCTCGTAGCCGGCGTAGCCGAGGAGTTGGTGGTTCCAGATTCTTACTGCCGGCCCATCGTCAGTCGCGGGAGCAAAAACCGTTATGCGAGGCTGGATTTTGCCGGCGTTCGTGGCGGTCTGGAGATGCTCCAGCAGGGCTTGATGCACCTCGGCCGGTTTGGAGATGTGACGCAGGTCGCAAACTTTGAGCGATGGCCAGAAAAGGCGGCCGATGCAACGCGCGTTGTTCCTCCATGCCATTCGGGCCCCATGCTCGAGTTCTTCGAATGTCGGAGTCCATGTTCTCGTCGAAGCGATTTCTTTTTCCACCTGCGCCGCACGCACCGCGTGGCTTTGGGAATCGATTTTTTTCTCAAGGGCAAAGGCCTCGAGAAAATCCAGCGCCTCGCGTGTGGAGTCGTCGGCTACCACTCGATGACAGAGCTGGCGAATGTGAGCCCCCCGCCGAAAACCACGAGCAGGATTGGATCGCCCTTCTGGAAGCGGCCGGTGCGCGCGGCTTCATCGAGGGCGATGGCGACGGCGGCGGCGGAAGTATTGCCGTATTTGTCGAGATTGATGTGGAAGCGGTCCATCGTGAGATCCATGCGGTCGGCCATGGCTTCGATGATTCGGATATTTGCCTGGTGGGGTATCACGCATTTGATGTCCTGCGCGGTGAGCCCGCAGCGGTCGAGCACGGTGTTCGCAGCGCGCATCATCGAGGTCACCGCTTGTTTGAAGGTCTCGCGCCCATTCATCTGAAGCGTGTTGAGTTTGTCATCCACATTGTCGCGGGTGATTGGCAAGGCGCATCCGCCGCCGGGCATGTGGAGGATGTCGCCGTAGTTTCCATCGCTGCCCATGTAGGTCGTCACGACGCCCTTCGATCCCGGGCGGTGGCGAAGAATGGCGGCTCCGGCGCCGTCGCCGAAGAGCACACAGGTGTTGCGGTCCTCCCAGTTTACAATGCTGCTGAGTTTGTCAGCTCCGATGACTAGCACGGTCTCGCAGCCGTGGTTTGAGATGAACTGGTTGGCGATTTCCACGCAGTAGAGGAATCCCGAGCAGGCGGCATTCACATCCATGCAGGTTGCGTTCTTTGCTCCGATATGGCGTTGGACCTGGCAAGCGGTGGATGGAAAAAACATGTCCGGCGTGATGGTGGCGACGAGGATCATGTCGATCTCATCGGGTGTGACGCCGGCATTTTCCATCGCAGCCTGGGCGGCTTTTGCAGCCATGTGGCTGGTGAATTCATTTTCCGCCGCGATCCTGCGTTCGTAGATGCCGGTGCGTTCGACGATCCACTGGTGGTTTGTCTCCACTATGGCTTCGAGATCGGTATTGGTCATGACGCGCTCGGGCACGTAGCTGCCTGTGCCGATGATCGAGGCGCTGCGGTTAGACCGGGGTGGTGTTTCGCGAAGAGAGTTTTTCATGGAGTGGTTTCATCGCCTCGACGATGCGGGAGTTGATTTGGAGTTCCACCGCACGGCGGGCGGCGCGGATGGCGTTGCGCAGGGCGAGGGATGACGAGTTGCCGTGGGCTTTGATGCAGATGCCATTGACGCCGAGCAAGGGTGTGCCGCCGTATTCGTCGGTGCTGGTGCGTTTTTTTACGGCTTGGAAAGCTCCCTTGGAGAGCAGGGCGCCAAGCATGCGAATGGGGTTTTTGCTGATCTCGTCCTTGATCCAAGAGACCATGGATTTGGCAAGTCCCTCGACCGTTTTTAAGAAGATGTTTCCAGTGAAGCCGTCGCAGACGACGACCTCCACGGGTTTCTTAAAAATGCCGTGCCCTTCGACATTTCCGGCAAATGTGATCGGGGCCTGGGAAAGCATCTTGTAGCATTCGAGGCAGAAATCTGTGCCCTTGCTGGGTTCGGTCCCGATGTTCAGGAGGCCGACGCGTGCTTCGGGGGTGCCAACGATGGCTTTGTAATAAACGCTACCCATCACGGCGAATCCTACGATGTGCTGCGGGCTCGGGTCGATATTGGCGCCGCCGTCGATCAAGAGAAAAACTCCGCCGTCGGCTGGAATCAACACGCCAAGCGCGGCGCGATCGATGCCGGGCAGCGTGCGGAGTTTGATGGTTGAGGCGGCCACAAGGGCCCCGGTGTGTCCGGCGGAGACGACCGCGTCGGCGTCCCCGTTTTTCACGAGATCCACCGCACGGCTCACAGATGAATCTTTTTTCCTACGAACGCTGTCGAGCCCACTATCGGTCATGTCCACGACCTGTGAGGCGTGGTGAAACGAGAAGCGGGATTGGATATCCGCCGTGGAATGCTTGCCGAGTTCGGCCCGGATTTTTGCCTCGTCGCCGACGAAGATGATCTCCACATCCGGGAAATCACGCAGCGCTTGAACGGCTCCCTCCACGGGATTTTGCGGGGCGTGATCCCCTCCCATGGCGTCGAGGGCAATTTTCATCCGGGGAAAATCCGACCCTCGGAACTATTCTGCGCCGATGGTGAGAACCTGGCGTTTATTGTAATATCCGCAAGATGGGCAGGCTACATGGCCTGGAACGGATGCGCCGCATTGAGGGCACTTGGCCAGCTTCGGGGCTTGCCAGCGGTTCGCGGCCTTGCGTGTGCGAAGGCGCATTTTCGATGTTTTGCGTTTAGGAACTCCCATAATTTTACTTTAGTTTTGGTTTTAGCTTGTCCAGCGCGTCCCATGCCGGCACGGACTTTTCGACCGGCCGCCCAAGGGCAATCCGGGAGTCATCGCGACGCGCGGGGCATTGCTTTTCACCGCCGCTGTCGCACTTGGGGTGCGCGGGCAGGGCAAGGTGCATATCTTCCCTGACCTCGGGGGTCAAGTCAATCAACTCCGATTTCGGC
>JBIIUB010000162.1:0-12448 GCA_044340205.1 Terrimicrobiaceae bacterium | reverse complement strand
GCTTGCGCGGCGCTGTTCTCGGTCTTGGTGCCAAAGCCGATGATGACGGCATTGGACGCGCTGGCCAGAAGGACATCGGACTCCGTGATCGGGCCGACGGCGCTGTGGATGATATCGAGGGTGATTTTCTTTTGAGGAATTTCCTTGAGCGATGCCACGACGGCTTCGAGCGAGCCTTGCACATCGCATTTGACGATGGCTTTGAGCGCGGGTTTCGACTCGGAGGCGATGCTGGCAAAGAGGTTTTCCAGCGTGGTGCGCTGCGGTGTGGAAAGCTTGGTGTCACGGAGGTCGGACAGGCGCTCTTCACTCAGGAGGCGAGCAGACTTTTCGGAATCCATCACGACAAGCTCGTCGCCCGCATTTGGGAGACCGCTCAGACCGAGGATTTTCACCGGCATCGAAGGACCAGCCTCCTTGACGGGTTTTCCAAGGTCATTGATGAGTTGCTTCACCTTGCCCCAATGGTTGCCACAGATGAAGACATCGCCTGCTTTCAATGTGCCCATGCGAACGATCACCGTGGCTGTCGGTCCGCGGCCTTGCTCAACTTGGGCCTCGATGACTGTGCAGCGGGCGTCCAAGGACGAGCTGGCTTTGAGTTCCAGCATTTCCGCCTCCAAGAGCATGGAGTCGAGAAGGTCGCTTATGCCGGTGCCTTTTGTGGCGCTCACCGGAATGCAGATCGTTTCACCACCCCAATCTTCGGGAGTGAGGCCTTTTTCCTGTAATTGGGTGCGGACACGGTCGGGATTGGCCGAAGGCATGTCGATTTTGTTGATGGCCACCATGATTTTTACCTTGGCGGCTTTGGCGTGGGAGATCGCTTCGAGCGTCTGCGGCATGAGGCCGTCATCTGCTGCCACAACAATAACTACGATGTCCGTGACATTGGCTCCCCGGGCGCGCATGGCGGTGAAGGCCGCGTGGCCTGGCGTGTCGAGGAAGGTAATTTTCTGGCCATTGCGTTCGACGCTGTAGGCGCCGATATGCTGCGTGATGCCGCCGGCTTCACCGGCTGCGACGCGGGCTTTGCGAATGGCATCGAGAAGGGAGGTTTTGCCGTGGTCCACATGGCCCATGAAAGTGATAATTGGGGCGCGAAGCTGAAGCTCGTCGATCTTGGCTGGCTCGGGCGCCTTGGGAACCTCGACCTTGGCTTCAACCTTGTGATGGCCTTTCGAGGTATCCTTGCGCTCGCGCTCGAATACAAAGCCATGCATATCACAGACCTTTGCGACGACATCCGCCTCAACGGTCTGGTTGAGATTGGCGAAAATCTGCAGCGACATCAGATCTTTGATGAGCTGGAAAGGCTTGAGACCGAGTTCCTCGGCCAACGCCTTTACGGCAATCGGAGGCTTAATGTTAAGAACTTTTTTCCCAGAGAGATCTGCGCTGGATACTTCGGGCTCGGATTCCTCACTGGCGGGAATTTCCTCTGCGGGAACTGATTCTGAAATCGGTTCTGGCTCAGGCGGAGGTGGCGTTTGCGAGACAGGCGGGGCTACGAGAGGCTTGATGAACGGCTTGAGGCCAGGCTTGTCGGAAGTTTTTTTTACTTTTTTAACCGGCTCGAGCAGGTCGACCGTCGGACCCTGAACCTTCGGTTCGGGAGCTGGGGTGGCAGATGGCGCGGGAGTTTCAGCGGAGCGTGGAGTGCGCGTGGAGCGCGAGGATCCCGCTGGACGCTTCGTGGCGGCCGGCTTCTCCTCGGTGGTTTTTTTCTTTGTTTTCTCTGCCATGGTAAATTGCGAGCCGGGGGAACGTTTTCATACCCCTCAGGCGGCGGGAGTTTTTTGTGTAGCCTGTGCCGCTGCGAGGATTCGCTGACCGGTTTCGATGTCGGAACCGAGCGCCTCGGCGATGTCCTCTGCGCCGGCCAATTGAATGACCTCGATGGAATTCATACCGCCTGCGGTGAGTTTGAGTGCCTCTTCCTCGGAAACTCCAAGAACCTCAGCAAGCGAGTGCGCGGCCTCGTCAGTCTTGTGCTTGAGGGCTTTTTCCTCGCGCTTGTCTTCTTGGATATCGACTTCCCAACCGCACATTTTTGCGGTGAGGCGGGCGTTCTGGCCTTTGCGGCCGATGGCGACCGAGAGGTCTTCCTTTGGCACAAGAACCTGAATGATTTTTTTCGCTTCGTCGGCGGTGATGGATTTGATGTTCGCCGGCTTGAGCGCGGCGCTCACGAATTTGAGCGGGTCGGCATCCCAGCGGATGATATCGACTTTTTCGTTGTTGAGTTCGCGGACGATGTTTTTGACACGGGCTCCGCGCATGCCGACGCAGGCTCCTACGGGATCGACCTTCGGATCGGCGCTGTGGACGGCCACCTTCGTGCGGAAACCGGCTTCGCGGGCGAGGACTTTGAGTTCTACAGTGCGGTCGGCGATTTCGCTGACCTCGAGTTCAAACAAGCGGCGGACAAAATTCGGATGGCTTCGGGAAAGGATGATCTCCGGTCCGCGGTTGCCGCTCTCCACCGCGACCACATAGGCGCGCAGGCGGTCGCCGACATTGTATTCCTCGGTCAGCACGCGCTCGCGGGATGGCATGACGCCTTCAAATTTTCCGAGATCGACGATCACATCCGAACGCTCGAAGCGGCGGACGGTGCCGGTTACGATCTCTCCGGTGCGATCCTTGAACTCATCATAAATCATCTCCCGCTCGATCTGGCGGAGGCGCTGGTTGATGGCCTGACGGGCCGCCTGTGCGGCGATGCGGCCAAAGTCGCGTGGCGTCACCTCGACATCAAGCTCTTCACCCGGCTGGGCGTCTGCCTTTATGGCGCGAGCCTTGGAAAGCAGAATCTCTTCATGCGGACTCGATATTTTCTCAGCCACGATAAGCTTCGCCATGGCGCGAATGGCGCCGCTTTGCGGGTTGATCTCGATGCGAAGCTCGCGGGTGCCCGAGGTGAAACTTTTCTTCGAAGCCGCCAGGATGGATGTGGAAATAGCCTCCACGAGGACATCGCGTTTGATGCCCTTCTCACGCTCCAGCAGGTCCAGCATTGTGATGAGTTCGGAATTCATAAAATCGTTTCTGCCGAAACAGAAAGCGACGAGCTGTGGCCACAGCGCTTTCCCCTTCGGAATCGGACACTATGGCGAGTCATCCAAGTCGGGTCAAGCGGCAAGGGCATTAATTTGAACCCGAAATCCCTGCCACGGCCCGGGGCTTGGAGTTTGCTTTTCGGTGACTCGTTCGGATACATCACAGCCATGCGACTTGCACGGCACGGGATTCTTTTATGCGCTGGCATCACCTGCTTGATGACCTCAAGCGCGTGCCGGAAAAGCCCCTCGCCAGCCCCGCCCGACCTCCCCACGCCCCACCCGGTTTCCAATGCTACGCCGACGGAGGATTTCGCGCGAAAAGCCATCGATATCCATCGGGCCGCTCAAGAGATGGCGTTGGATGGATTCCAGTTCGGCAAAAACGAACTCGGCTGGCCTTATGAAGTCGGCGCGGTTTCGTCGTCGGGTTATTTTGAGAAAATGATTAGTCAAGGTTTTCTGCCCCCCGAGGCGACTGGATGGATCGGTGCTGCTTGGAAAATCGCTAATCTGAGCGATGCCGATCCCGGCGAAACCGCTTTTCTCGATCTCGTGCAGCCCGATTCCAGCGTGCTTATTATTCGCAAGGATGGGCAATGGGCGGTTTTTCGTGATGAGACAAGTGCGGCGGCTTTTGCCAAAACCCCGCCGCGCGACCCATCCTGGCTACCCTAATGAAATACCGCATCCTCATTGTTGTTGGGCTGGTTTTTTTGCAGGGAGCCTGCGCGAACCCATCGGGAACAAAACCACCTTCGTCCGGCGCCTCATGGTTCGGCGCTCTCGGCAAGATTCTCCCCCCGAAAAAACCTAAAACTCCTGCCGCCATGCCAGTCGATTGGGCGGGCACGATCCGCATGGTAAACACGGCGGAGAATTTCGTTCTTATCGAATCGGAATCGGCCTCGCCAGTCATTCCCGGCGAGAAATACCTCTCGGTCCAAGATGGGCGAGAAACGGGAATCCTGCTTATGACCACTCTCAAGGCGCATCCCTTTCTCATCGCCGATATCGTCAGCGGCCATCCATCCACAGGGGATAAAATCTACATCCCCCGACCGGGTTGGACACATGCACCGCTGCAAAATTAACGCCTTGCTGCAATCGATTTTCTTTTCACCTGCGATTCATCGTTTAAGATCACGCCCTCAAGCGCTCGAGCAGCCACAAATATGATACCGAAATTTTTCGCCATCCTTTCAACAACACTCCTCATCGCAGAGATTCAACTTCTCGCGCAAAGTCCCTCCCCCGCTCCGAGCCCTCAATTCCAGGATTTGCCGCCTCCACCGCCCCTCCCTCAATTCACTCCCCTGCCTATTCCTTCGGAGAGTCCAGCCCCATCCGGCACGCCTCTTCCGGACGGAACGATGCCGCTGCCGATTCCTCCGATGCCAGTCGCGCCACCCCTGCCGGAACCCAGCCAGATTTCAAGCGAACTCGCGGCGCCCGTGCCTGCACAAGCTGCCGAACCGCTTGCTCCAAGTCCCGAGACTCCCGTCCTGCAACAAAGCGCCCGCACCGCAGTGACAAAGGAAATGGCCACCACCGATTTCTACAAGGCCCTCAACGAACTCATCGCCAAACAAAGAAATCCCAAGGTTCCCGATCTGAAAATCGAAGACGCCATCCAGACCGCCATCAAACAAAACCCCGAAATTCTGGGCGCCGTGCAGGAACTGAACACCAGTTCGGGAAAATTCATCAGCATCCGCTCCAGAATTATCCCTCAGGTTTCAGTGAATTCGAACTACGGCTACACCACCCGTGAGGTCAACGATGTCAATTTCGGCGGAGCAAACATCAACGACGAGGCCTGGAGCGTGAATGTGGAATTCTCCCAGCTGATTTACGACGGCGGAGCTGTGGTTTCCGGCATCCGGGCGGCCCTCTCGGATGAGCAGGAGGCCTACTACCGCCTGCGCGGAGTGATCGACAATGTCATCTCGCAAGTGAAGATCAATTTCTTCGAAGTCGTCCTCAATCGCGCCCTCATCATCGCCAACCAACAGTCCGTCGATCTCCTCGCGGAGCAGCTCAAAGATCAGCAAAACCGCTACGAGGCGGGAACTGTGCCTCGCTTCAATGTCCTCCAGGCCGAGGTCGCCCTCGCCAATGCGAAACCCCCGCTCATCCAAGCGCAGAACAACTACCGCGTTTCGATGTATCGGCTCGTCCGCCTGCTCGGCATGGACTACCCGCCTGGGTTCCCGAGCGAAGTGCCTTTCAATATCGTCGGCAAACTCGACTACAAGCCGCGCACCTTCAACTCCGACGAGTCCGTGCGCATCGCTGTGACACGCAACCCCGATCTCAAGGCCCAGCGACAGCTCATCCTCGGCGAGGCCGCGCGCGTAAACCAACAGATCGCCGGCTACCTTCCACAAATCAGTGCCAGCGCCAGACAAACAAACGAGAGCGACTTTCTCACAAACAACCTCGGCGACATGGTCAATGGCTGGTTTTTCGGAGTCAAAGGCTCCTGGGCCGTCTGGGATGGACTCCTCACCTACGGCAATGTGAAAACCGCCAAGGCCCGCATGGAGCAGGCGAAAATCAATTACGACAACGGCGTGCGCGAAGTCATCCTGCAAGTGCAGCAGGCGATTTCAAAACTCCTCGAGGCCCGCGAAACCGTGGACAGCCAAGAGGCCAGCGTGGTGCAGGGCGTGGAGGCCCTCCGCCTCGCGCAAGAGCGCCTCGACGCCGGCGCAGGCACCCAGCTCGATGTGCTGAACCAGCAAACCTCGCTCCTCCAGTCGCAGACATTCCTCCTTCAGGCTTACTACAGCTACATCCAAGGCTTGGCGGAATACGACCGCGCCCTCTCACTCGACACACGCTTCAAAGACATCTTCGACGATCCGCTCACCAAGCCGCAGGCGAAACGCTTCAACAAACTCAACGACCCCGAGCGTCCGCAGGCGAAACTCCCGCGCGAATACCGCAAGCAAGATCCGCTCAAGCCGATTCTTGAAAAGGCCCCCGCGCCCTCGCCGACTCCTGCGGCGACTAAGAAAAAATCCGTCGCCGAAACCAAGAAAACCAACTGAGCGCCCGCAGACGGAGCACTCATCGCCAGATGATTCGACGATTCCTATTGGCTGTATTTGTGATGTCATCCCTCGCTGCTCAGGCATCCACAGCCGCCTTGAGCGATTCCCAAGCACTCGAAATCGGCCGCCGCATTTGGAAAAACGAGTGCGCGGGCACAGTCAGCGGACTCACTTCCTGGAACAAGGGCGAGGAGTTCCCATCCCTCGGCATCGCGCATTTCATCTGGTATCCGGCCGGACGCACCGGGCCGTTCGAGGAGAGTTGGCCCGGCCTCGCGCGCTTTCTGAAAACGCAAGGCGTGCCGGTCGAGGATTGGATGCTCGGCGCGTGCCCGTGGAAAAATCGCGACGCCTTCATGGCAGACCTCGACGGCCCACGCCTCACCACCCTCCGCGCGCTGCTTTCCAAAACAGTCGCAGCCCAGGCGCGATATGCGGCGATGCGCATGGAGGCCGCGCTGCCGAAAATGCTCGCCGCCACCACGCCCGCCCAACGCGCCAAAATCGAGACCAACTTCCGCCGCGTCGCCGCAGAGCCTCTCGGCTTCTACGCGCTCATGGACTATGTGAATTTCAAAGGCGAAGGCGTGAACCCCGCCGAGCGCTACAACGGCCAAGGTTGGGGGTTGCTTCAGGTTCTAGAAACCATGCCCGCTACAGGAAAGGCCTTGCCTGAGTTCGCGCGTGCTGCGGACGCCATCCTGACCCGCCGCGTTCAGAACGCCCCGCCCACCCGCAACGAGGCGAAGTGGCTTCCCGGTTGGCGCAACAGGCTCCAAACCTACCTGCAATGAACAAAGACGAAATCGCCGATGTCTTCGAAAACATCGCCCGCCTTCTCGAGCTGAAAGGCGAGAATCCCTTTAAAGTTCGCGCCTACACCCACGCCGCCCGCGCGCTGGAGACCCTATCGGAGCCTCTTGAGACCTTGATCGCCGAGGATCGGCTCACCGCAGTTGACGGCATCGGCAAGGCCACCGGTGAAAAAATCGCCGAACTCTCTACGCACGGCCGCCTCGACTACTACGACAACCTACGCGAGGAGTTTCCTCCCGATATCCTCACGCTTTTCGACATCCAAGGCCTCGGGGCAAAAAAAATCAAAGTCCTCTGGGATGCTTTGAAGGTCCACTCCGTGACGAATCTCGAGCGCGCCTGCAAGGATGGCTCGGTCGCAGGCCTTCCCGGCTTCGGCGAGAAGACCGCCGCAAACATCCTCAAAGGCATTGAGCACATGCGCAGCCACGCCGGCGAGTTCCGCTTCGGCGATGTCGCACAGATTGCCGAGGGCCTTCTTGACGACCTGCGCGGGCACCCAGATGTCAACCTCGCCCAGATCGCCGGCAGCTTCCGCCGGAAAAAAGAAATCGTCCGCGACCTCGACTTCATCGTTTCCACGAAACAGCCCGAGGCCGTCATGGCATTCTTCACCGCCCATCCTCTTGTGGAAAATGTCCTCGCCCACGGTGCCACAAAATCCAGCGTGATCCTCAAAAGCGGCATCCAGTGCGACCTCCGCGCTGTGACCGGTCCAGAGTTTCCATTCGCCTTGAATTATTTCACCGGCAGCAAGGAGCACAATGTCCGCATGCGCTCCCGCGCTCTCTCCCGTGGCTGGTCGCTCAACGAATACCGCTTCAGCGCTGCCGAGGGACGCGAACTCCAGCAACCCCTGCCTGAGATTCACGAGGAGGCGGACATCTACCGCGCCCTCGACCTTGACCCCGTGGAGCCCGAACTCCGCGAGGACCGGGGCGAAATCGACGCCGCCGAGAAACACAAACTCCCGCACCTCATTGAGTGGAGTAACCTGCGAGGCACATTTCATAATCACACGACCGCAAGCGACGGGCGCGCCACTCTCGAAGACATGGTCGCCGCCGCGAAGGAACTGGGCCTCGATTACCTCGGCATCGCCGACCACTCGAAGGCGTCATTCCAAGCCAACGGCCTCGACGAGACACGCCTCGCCGCCCAAGTCGCCCGTATTGCCGAGCTCAACGCCACCGACAGCCAATTCCGCATCTTCGCCGGCACCGAATGCGATATTCTCAAGGATGGAACGCTGGATTTCCCGGACGAGGTTTTGGCCACGCTCGATTATGTCGTCGCGAGCGTCCATTCGTCCTTCACCATGCCCGAGGCCGAAATGACCAAGCGCATCATCCGCGCCATGGAGAACCCGCATGTCACCATGCTCGGCCATCTCACCGGCCGCCTCCTTCTCAGCCGCGAGCCTTATCAGGTCAACATTCCCGCCATACTCGATGCCGCCGCAGCCACAGGCACGATTATCGAACTCAACGCCAACCCGCGCCGCCTCGATATGGACTGGCGCTGGTGGCCGCTCGCAAGGGAAAAAGGTGTCAAATGCGCCATCAACCCGGATGCCCACTCGACCGCTGGACTCCAGGACCTCATCTTCGGCGTCGGCATCGCCCGCAAAGGCTGGCTCACGAAAAACGATGTCATCAACACCCTCCCGCTCACCCGCATCGAATCCGTTCTCAAAGCCAAACGCTCCGCCTGATCCCATGCCTCACCGGTTCGCCATTTTTTCCACCGCGCTTCTCCTCCTCGCCTCCGCGAGTCCCCGCACCCAGGCGCAGGGCGTCGAGCCCGGCCTCGAGCGCGCCGTGAAATGGAAATGGAATGTCGCCCCGCCAACCTCGGCCGCCTGGGGCCTGCCTCCGCGCGAGGTTCCCGTTCTGCAGCAGCGGTCTTCCTCCCAAGCCGCCAACCCAGCCGCGTCCGACCAAAACATCTACACTGTCAAAAAAGGCGATGTCCTTGTCCACATCGCCAAGAGGCTCCAACTCACCGTCGCCCAGTTGAAGGAATTCAACACACTTGAAACCGATTTCCTTCAAATCGGACAGCAACTGCGCATCCCCACACCGGAGGAAAAACTCCTTCTCAAAAGCACGCCCAAGCCCACCGCATCCGCCGCCAGCACGCCACAGCCCTCGGACATCGCAAAATCCGAAGTCTTCCTGCTGCGCGTTTTCTTGGACAACCAAGGCTTCGGGACCGGCCCGCTCAGCGATGTTCCGGACTCGATCTTCGGCAAGACACTCCATCTTTACCAAACCGCGCGGGGCGAAACGCTCGACCACCCGACCGTTGTCCAGCGCGCCAAGGAATTCACGCCCGACACGCTCAACACCTACACCCTCCGCGTCGAGGACTTCCGCTTCATCGCCCCGCCCAAGGCCGTCCGGGCCGTGATCGAGCCCGGCGGCACGCCCGATCCAAAAGCCAAGCCTGCCCCCACCCTGCCACCCACTTACCAGGAAATGGTCACCGCCGACTTCCTCGCCTACCGCTCCCCGTGGGAATTCGTCGCCGAGCGCTTCCATTGCGACGAGGCGTTCCTGCGCAAACTCAATCCCTCCCTCGGCGCCCATCCCGCAGCGGGTTCCCGCTTCCGCGTGCCGAATGTGCAGCCATTCGAAATCGAAAAAATCCCCGCCACCGGCTTGCAACCACCGACCGACCCATCCCAGCAAATCACCGCAACGATCACCGATGTCACCACTCTCGAAATTTTCCGCAACGGCCGCCTCGTCGCCGTCATGCCCGTGGGACGCGCCCGCCCCGGCCTGCGCGGACGCGGCGAGTGGCGAGTCCTTGATGTCATCGCGCACCCCAGACTCGCCACAGTTCAGGAGGACCGCGTTGTCCAAGTCGAAAAGACCAGCCCCTTTTACATCAATCCCAACCCCACTCCAGTCACCGTGCGCCCCGTGCTCTCGCAAGAGCAATACCTTCCACCTGGACCGAACAACCCCGCAGGTGTCGTCTGGATCAACCTCGCCAAAGCTGGTGAAACCACCCCGCAAGCCTTCGGACTCCACGGCTCCAGCATGCCCGCCGCCATGCAAACCCTCGAGGGCATTGGCGGCTTCCGGCTCACAAATTGGGACGCCCTCCGCGCCGCCCGCCTCCTCCCTGCTGGAACCAAACTCGAGTGGAAGCCCTGACATGCAGCCCAAACCGTAAATTCCAAAAGTTACTTTTTTTTCCAACATCCTATGCCATCTTCACCTACCCGCATTCGTATGAGACTTCCGATTCGATCCGCTTTCGCCCTCGCAGCCACTCTCGTTCTATTCGCCATCGTTGTTTGTTTCGCATCCAACGCACCCGCCAAAGCCCAACTCCCGCCGCATCCCGCGCCACCGCAAGCCGCCGCCGTCGTTGAGCCCCAACCTGTCATCATCCCCGCACCCACTCCCGAAACTCCAATGACCGCAGCCCCCGCACCAGCCGCTCCGAGAAAGCACACCTACACCAGTTGCAATGTCGAGGGCTCCGTCGTTGCCATGACCTTCGATGACGGCCCGCATCCCAAACTCACCCCCCGCCTCCTCGACATGCTCAAAGAGCGCAACATCAAGGCCACATTTTTCGTCATTGGAAAATGCGTCGCTGAATTTCCCGACATCGCCAAACGGATCGTCGACGAAGGCCACGAAATCGCCAACCACAGCTGGAACCACCCGCAACTCACCAAGCTCTCCCCCTCCGCCTTCGATGCCGAAATTTCCCAAACCACCGACGCCATTGTAAAAGCCACAGGCGTCCGCCCCGTCACCATGCGCCCACCCTACGGAGCCATTAACCCAACCCTCACGAAACGCCTCAACGAAGAATATGGTCTGAGCGTCATCCTCTGGTCGGTTGATCCCCAAGACTGGAAAATCCGCAAATCCGACCATGTCTCCGGCCACATCATCAAAAACACCGCCCCCGGCGCCATCATCCTCGCCCACGACATCCACCCCTCCACCATCGACGCCATGCCCGCCGCCCTCGATACCCTCCAATCCAAAGGCTACAAATTCGCCACCGTCTCCGAACTCATCGCCCTAGACCGCCCCGCCGCACCCAAGATCGAATCTCCGAAGGCGACACCTTAAGACAGCAATACTCCCAAGACGAAAGACAGGCTGTTGCTCGTCTTGACCAAGGCCCCTGCGCAGACCAGACGGCCTGCAATCACCGGATCATCGGACCGCCGAGGTCCTCCTCGGCATCAGCGCTTCAACAATGCCAACGAGGACGTTGGCGCTCCTGAAAAAATATGAACGCCTGAGGCGAGCAATCCCTCATCAGTAGCGCGCTCGTTGTCTTGGAGGAACATCATCAGGCATGTCCCATTACTTCCCAATCAGCGCGGAAACCTCATTGATGACCAACCTCGCTTTACCCAGACGCCTACGCTCCCCCGAGACGCCGCTGCGCGGCTGAATAATGGGTCATGCCGGAGGATGGACCCTCCCATGGTTGCGCGCTACCGCGCGAAAGAGAGGAGCATGGTCGTCTCGACCGTGCAGGCGCGCGGCGAGGCTTGTCATCGATGAGGTTGTCATGCGGTTGTCCTTTATCGACCCTGAGATAAGCGGGGCGAAGCCAACGAGGAAGTTGGCGCTCCCATGGCCGAACGGTTTTGCAAGGCCTTCCGTGTTTGAAATTTGGGTCAGGCGAGGACGCTGACCCTCCCAAGCTACGCGCTGCCGCGCGGATTACAGTGCTGCGGCGGCTTCTTTGGCTGCGGCGGCTTTGCCGGCATACCATTTTTCGTATTCCTCGACGGGGACGACTCGGATTTTGGCCTTCATATTGTAGTGGCCGGTGCCGCAGAGTTGGCTGCAGGCGAGTTCGAGTTCCGCCGTTCGGGTGGTGGTGAATTGCATCCACTTGATGGTGCGTCCGGGGACGGCGTCTTGGTAGAGACGGAAGGACGGCACATAGAAGGAGTGGATCACATCGCGGGAGCGAAGGAGAACATGGATGGGTTTGCCGACGGGGATGACGAGCTCTGTGGATGTGAAGTCGTCTTTGCCGGCGGGGTCAGCTGGATCAACTCCAAATTTGTTTTGGACGCTGAAGCGCTTTACATCGCCTTCTCCGAGTTGGCCATCAGCTCCAGCATAGCGCAGATCCCAACCATATTGATAGCTCACGATATCAACAGTGATGGCATCCGGCGCGATGGGCGACTCGGTGAGTTCGAACCAGATACGGTTGGACCAGACGGCGAGGAGGAGGAAGACGGCCGTTGGAATAATGGTCCACCAGAATTCGAGGGTGTTGTTGCCGTGGCTGTAGTGGGCCTTATGCCCTGGGCGGCGGCGGTAGCGGACGAGATAGATGATGTAAACGGCTTGTGTCAGGATAAAAACAACAAGCGTCAGGACGAAGATAAAATTGAGCAGCATGTCGATTTTTTCTCCACCGACCGTGATATTTGGCGGGGCCCAGTAGAGGTTCGAGGTGCGTTGCTCGGCTTGGGCGGAGATGCTGCCGCCTACGAGGAGAAAT